>JAHBXR010000035.1 GCA_019636335.1 Pirellulales bacterium | reverse complement strand
AGGCCAGGGACCCAAGCATTACGTCATGATCTCGGATTACGCGGAGGGCAAATTCATGACACTCTTTCCGGCAGACAAGGGCTACGTTATCGAACGCGAAGTGATGGGCATCGACGACAAAGGCAAAGTACACAAGGAAAAACTTGGGCCCTTGCCGCAAGCCGATTTTTACGCAGCGATCCGCACCGTTCCTCTCGATCAGGCGAAAAAACTATCCGATCGCGAAATGGATGGACGGCTCGTCAGCGGCTTTCAATTAGTCGCAACACGCGAACGCGCCGCCGGCACGTCGACGTATACGCGCACCTACTGGGTCGACCCGCGGTCGAAGTTGCCGGTGCGTATCGAAACCACGATCCGCTCCACCGATCCGAAGATGTCGAACAGTGAATTCGTGCAGCGCGACATCGTCTTCGACGCCCCGCTCGATGAGGCGCTCTTCAGCACCGATCCGCCCGCAGGCTATCACGATTTGTCCGCGGCGACTGACGAAAAAGAGTAGAGCCTCACGGACTTGAGTGAGCTCGCATGCGATCGGAAAAACATCACCGGTGTTTGTTCAGGCGTTCCGCTGGTTCGAGGTAAAGTCGAGTGCGTACTCATCGTGGGCGTACCGATCGTAGAGTTCTCGCAGGGCATCGCGCACATTGCCCGCGTGACGCGCGAAAAGGGCCGGAACCGAGAAGGGAAATACGGCCGCCGGCTCGTTCAGCAGTCGCCGGACGATCGATTCGAGCAATTCCGGCGTGGTGCGCGTTTCGAGCAGCGTCGGCAAGCGACCGGCGCAATGGGTCGTCGCAATCAGCACACCCGCTTGACGGACGCGGAAGCGAAATCTGCGCCAGGCGAGCGGGTTCAGTTGCTCTGCGCCATCGCACAGGACGGCATCTTGCGCGCCGAGACGCTCGCTCAACGAGCACATGGTTTCGCGTGGGATCGTACGGCGTTCGGCCGATAGGCGCAGCAAGTACACACGTTGGCCGCGGCGCTCCAATCGCGCCGCAATGTCCTCGAGCAACGTCGTCTTGCCCGACCCGTGCGGGCCGACGATCGCGCCGCGTCCGCCAAGTCGCTCCAAGCGCGCGAGCAGGTCGTCAAGCGATTCGCCCGGTAGCTCGTAGCGAATCTCGAGCACGCGATCCACGGCAAAGGGATTCTCGCGGGCTTTCATCGTCGCGTACCGTCGAACGGGTCGTCATCTTCGCCGTCATCATCATCGTGGTCGTCGCCGACGATCGAGCTGGGTGGGCGCCAGGTGTTCAGCACGACTTCGCACGAGAGTGGAGAGACGACGATGTCGATCTGTTTCGACTTCGCCGCGCCGAACAATTCCAGCCGCACGGCCCAGATGAGTGAAATGAGTGTGCCCGAAAAGCTGTAGGGAGCCTCGGGCAGGTGCAACTTCACCGTGCGGCGGTCGTTGGCCTGGGGAGCGTCGAGCGTGATGGTATCGACCAGCGAGCGGTCGGTATCCCCCTTGCCGCGCGTGTACCAGAGCAGCCGCACCTCGGCGCGCTCGGGCGCCGGCGAACAGGCCCATTCGGCAACGAGCTGGATGGTTTCGCCTGGCTCGAACGCCTTGCGACCGTCGGTAACGCGCAGGCTCGATTTCGTCATTGTTGCAAATCCAGGGCACCGACGTGGGGCAAGACGATGATGGGATATTCCTCGCTGACGTCAGGCCAGAAGGCGACTTCCCCCTTGATGTGCAAGTGCCAAACGATCTTGTTGCGACCGCTATCGAACGAGTGCATGGAATGGGTCGGCACGCGAAAGGTCGTCGTGCCACTTTCCATCTCGACGGAGTCCGTGGTGTCGACGACGGTGATGCGCGCGAAAACGCTCTTGTCGGTGCTGGTCGAGGTGCCGCGGCGATAGGTGGCCTCTTCGCGCCCTTCCAGTTCGATCAAAACGCGATTCAGGCGACTCGTCGCGCCGGTAAAGACCCAGGTGAGATCGACATCGGCGCCGAGCGGAGCCGCGCCCGAGCTGAGCGTCATCGTCGGCACCGGATTGAAGGTCTGTAGAAATGTGTAGACGATGCCCCACAGCAGTGCCAGCCCGATGGCGACAAAGGGGAGCAGAAGGAGCGAGAGCGCCCAGTTGGGCGAGCCGCGCAGAAAGTCATGGGCGACGCTCCACACGCCCAGGCCGATGACGCCGTTCCAGCAGGCGCCAAAAACGAGCAGCGTGAAGAACATCGTCCAGCGACCGATCGTGGCCTTGAGCGTAATCGGCTCGGAGGTGATGCGATCCCAACCCAGCGGTCGCCAGTCGCCGCTTTCTTCATCGAGTTCGTCGTCGACATCGTATTCGTCGTTCGATTCTTGTGAGGGCATGGAGATCTAGAGTGTCCGTGGAGAGACGAAGAGAACCTAGAGCAATGTAGCGACCGACGCGCTAAGCCGATAAGTGCTGCCAGAAAAAAGGCTCATACGGAGCCGCGGAGAAGCTGCGGGAGGAAATGCTAGAATGGGACTGATTCTGGTTGAGGATAATAATGGATCCAGTCGGGCTGCTCATCAATTTCGGCGGAGCCACCATGAAGGAAGGTCTGCACCGAATCGTCAACAAATATGCCCCGACAACAAGTGTCGATGAGCGCGCCTACCAATACCAGGCAAGGCAATTAACCCTTTCGACTAATCCTCAAGCTTCTATCTCCGCGTCTCCTCCTCGCTCCGCGACTGCGTGACACGTATGCTCCCCGCCGTTATGCTACCGGCTACATGCAGCCAGAGAATCCCACCGACGATCCCGTCATCGCCCCGCCCCTCGATGGCCGCACCCTCGCGCCGGTGCTGGGGCTCTTCACCGCCGTCACGATCGTCGTCGGCGGCGTCATCGGCTCGGGCATCTTTATCGTGCCCAACCAGGTGGCGAAAGCGACCGAAGGCTACGTCGGGCTGATCCTCGGCCTGTGGGTCTTCTGCGGCATCGTCAATCTGTGCGGCGCGCTCACGCTGGCCGAGCTCTCGGCCATGTTCCCGCACGCCGGCGGCACCTACGTCTTCCTGTGCGAAGCCTACGGTCGCCTTTGGGGCTATCTCTGGGCCTGGGCCGAGTTCTGGGTCATTCGCAGCGGCTCGACCGCCGCGCTCGCCGTGGCGATGTCGATCTCGATGGTCGGCGTGTGCGAAGCGGCGGGCTTCACCTTCACCGACGCGAGCCGCGGCTTGTTCCAGAAGGTGACCGCCGCCTGGGCGATTGGCTTCCTGGGCGTGATCAACATCATCGGCACGCGCTGGGGCGGTGTTGTGCAGAACCTGACGACGATCGTTAAGGCGGGCTGCGTGGCCGTGCTGGCCCTGCTCCCCTTTATTGCTGCCGGACACGAACGCGTGGCCCTCACCGGGCTCTGGCCCGAGACGTGGACCTTCGGGCTCATCAGCGGCATCGGCCTCGCCCTCTCCGGCATCATGTGGGCCTACGATGGCTGGGGCATGGTCACCGTCGTGGCCGAAGAAATAAAAAACCCCAAGCGCAATATCCCGCTGGCCCTCGGCGGCGGCGTCATTCTGCTCACGGTCCTCTACGCCGGCGCGAACCTGGGTTACCACCTCACGCTTCCCTCGAGCGCGATCGCGGCCGCGCCGGTGCCGGCCGTAACGGTCGTCGAGACCCTCATCGGCCCCTGGGGGCGGAACGCGGTGCTGGCGCTGATGATGATCTCGATCTTCGGCGCGCTAAATGCGAATATCCTGGTCGGTCCGCGCGTGCTCTTTGCCGTGGCGCGCGACCACGCACCGCTGAAACCGCTACGGCACATCGACCCGCGCACCGGCACGCCCACCGTGGCGATCGCGGGCCTGTCGATCTGGTCGTGCGTGCTCGTATTGGCCGGCGACTTGAGCCCCGACCCCGATCACACGCTCTTCGAGCTACTCACCAGCTACACAGTCTTCGGGGGCTCGTTGTTCTACTTCGCCGCGGTAGCGAGCGTGTTCCTCTTCCGCATCCGCGATCCTGAGCGTGTGCGGCCCTATCGCACGTGGGGCTACCCGCTGGTGCCGCTCGTGTTCATCGCCTTCTATGTGTTCCTACTGGTAAGCATGGTCTGGGCGACGCCGCTGGTGTGCGTGATCGGACTCGGCCTAATCGCCACCGGTTTTGTACCGTACGCGTGGACGAATCGGCGCGGGCGCAGGTGATGCAGAGGGCTAGGACCATTAACGATAACGAACAAGCCACCAGCCATATTCGTCAAGCGGAATCGCCGAACGCATGGTAAGCGGCGATCCCAGGCCGCTTGTATACGACTTCGGTTCGCTGCCGCCAGGGTGAAATTCAATCTGGTATTCTGCCGGTCCGGTGACTGCGAATCGCAGCGCCTCCTCATCGGATCGCTCGATCAAGTGACCGAAATCGAGACGCCGAGGATTACCACGACGTTGGTACAAAGCCAACAGATTGGGATGCTCGTCGGGGTACGCAAAATACTCGCCAGCTTCAACCAACGTTCCATGTTCGGTTGGCCAGTGTCGCGATAGATCAACCGCCACGACGCGAAAACGGGACAACTCACGTCGAACGTGTCGCACTACGGCCCACTCATGAAGCCGATCGTACGAACTCCAGAACGCAAGCCAAACGCTCACGATACACACGATTGCCAACATGCGGCGGATCGTCCCGCGCAGTGCGAAGTGAATCATTGCTCCTATCGCGGCGAGAGTTGCTATCAATGCCAAGGCGCCGAAGAGCACGAGTCGCGGGCCGAGACGATCGCGTCCGCGCGCCAGCTCCATGACGAAATCAGCGGATGGATTGTTCTCATACGCGAGCACTCCCATCTGCCACTTTGCCAAGTGCAGAACTCCGGAGTACTGCGCATCCAGATGCATCCAGATCAGATACGAGGCGAGTATGCCGAGTGTCGTTGCGCAACACACGGCAAAAGATGGGACCGGGATCCAATGCCACCATCGCCGAGTCTGTGAACTCCGGGACTTTTCGTAGAGCGGTGGGGAACTCACACCACAGACGTCCCCCAAGCGCGGTGGCTCAGCATCAGTATCTAACATCATTATTCTTGCGTGCCGGAAACAAGTCTCAACTCGGCAATCGACGGCTCTACCTCTACATGAATGGTAGAATCACAACTGCATTCCAGTTTGTTGCAATGGCGGAGTCAAGAATTCATGCGGCAACGTCGCCTGTCGCGCGCCGCCGCCGTTCGTTGATTCCCCCATTCCACCTTCGTGGGTGGACCTCACCGCTTATTGAGACTGAACTTGGATGCGTTCCCTGCCATAAAACGCGCGATATCCACCCGCGCGGCTGGATTGCGAGAGAAACCGTGTATAGCCATCCAATAGCTCAAGCCCCGCTCGTAATCTTCACAGCGAACACCACTTGCACTACGTGCCAAAAAGAATCGGCCACCCGCGACCCACGCAAAGTGCCGTGGAATCGACCGCTCAAAACCACGAAAACGCAAAAGACCATCTTGAGACGATTCACACGCAAGACCGCGCAGCGAATTCGCATGAGCCGGCCCAACGAACGCCAAAAACCACTACGCCATTCGCGCCACGACTTCCAGCACCAGCTCCCGGAACCTGCCGGGGTTGACGTTCGGGTTGCGCTTTTTGGCCTGGCCGATCAGATTGCCGGCCGCTTGAAGTTTGCCCTCTTTAATGTCCGCCACGATCTTCGGGTTCGCCGCCAGCAGCTCTTCGCACAACGCGACCAGCTCGCTCTCGTCCACCTTCGTGATGCCACGGGCCTGCATCGCCTCGTCGGCCGATTGCCCCTTGTCGAGCATGTCGACGAAGACCTCGCGGGCACGGCTCGTGTCGAGTTCTCCCGCGCGGACTTTTTGCAGCAGACCCGCCAGACGATCGGGTCGCATGGAAAACGCCTCGATCGAGAGGTTTTTTTCCGACAGCGTGCGGAGCACGTCTTGCTGGATCCAGTTGCTGGCCATCTTCGCGTCCCCCACCAGATCGGCCAGTTCCGTGAAGTATTGCACCAGCGGCAGACCCTGATTCACCAGCACGTCGCTATCGTAAGCCGTAATGCCACGTTCTTTCACCAGGCGATCTCGCAGTGCCGCGGGCAATTCGCCCAGGCCGGCTCGGGCCGCTTCGATCTCCTGTTCGGTCACGGTCACCGGCACCAGGTCCGGCTCGGGGAAGTAGCGATAGTCGCTCGACTCTTCCTTGTGGCGCTGGCCGCGCGTGACGTTCGCGGCGTCGTCCCAGCCGCGCGTCTGCTTCGGCACGTCGCCGATCTTGTTGCCCGTCTCGACCCACACGTCGTACTGTCGCGCGGCTTCGTAGGTCAGCGCCCGCTCGACCGCGCGGAAGCTGTTCATGTTCTTCACTTCGACGATTGGCGTGGCGATCTTCCCCTCGGGCAAATGCACGTGCAGGTTCACGTTCGCATCAACCCGCAGGCTGCCTTCCTGCATGTTGCAGTCGGAGACGCCAAGATAGGTGAGCAGCAACTTGAGCTCGGTGAGGTACGCCTTCGCTTCGGCGGGGGAGCGCATGTCGGGCTGGCTGACGATCTCCAACAGCGGCGTGCCGGTGCGATTCAAGTCGATGCGGCTATCGGCGCGGCCGGCCACTTCGTCGTGCATGCTCTTGCCGGCGTCTTCCTCGAGATGCGCGCGGATGATGCCGATCCGCTTCGGCTCGAAGGCACCTTTCGCGTCGTTGATCTCGAGCCAGCCGTCGTGGCTGAAAGGCAAGTCGTATTGGCTGATCTGGTAGCCCTTCGGCAGGTCGGGATAGTAGTAGTTCTTGCGGTCCCACTTCGTGTAACCGGCGATCTGGCAGTTCAGCGCGATCGCCGTGCGCAGCCCCAACTCGTAGGCGCGGCGGTTCATCACCGGCAGCGTGCCCGGCATGCCGATGCACACGGGGCAGGTCTGCGTATTCGGCGGCGCGCCGAACTTCGTGCTGCAGCCGCAGAACAACTTGCTCGCGGTGGCAAGCTGCACGTGGACCTCGAGTCCGATCACTACGGTGTAGTCGTGCTTGTCGCTCATCGGAGGTGGGGCCTCCGCGTGTGCCAGTCGGTGGCCTGTTGGAACATGGCGGCGCCGCGGAGCAATCGTTCTTCCTCGAACGCCGGCCCCTGCAGTTGCAGGCCGATCGGCAAGCCACTCGCGCTGAATCCGCAGGGGAAGGCGATGCCGCCGATGCCCGCCAGGTTCGCGCTCACTGTGTACAAGTCGACGAGATACATCGCCAGCGGATCGTCGACCTTTTCGCCAATCTTGAACGCCGGCGAGGTGGTGACGGGGCCGACAATGAGATCGACCTGCTGGAACGCCTCGTCGTAGTCGCGGCGAATCAGGCGACGGACCTTGAGGGCCTTCAGGTAATAGGCGTCGTAGTAGCCGGCGCTCAAGGCATACGTGCCGAGCATGATGCGGCGCTTCACCTCGGCGCCGAAACCTTCGGCGCGGCTCTGGCGGTACATCCGCACCAGGGCGTTGTCGTGGTTGGCCAGCGCTTTCTCGTTGCCCGCCTTCTCGAGTGCGGCGTGCTCTTTTTCGAGCCGCGCGATCATCGGCTCCTCGGGCGTGCGATAACCGTAGTGGGCCGCGTCGTAGCGGGCCAGGTTGCTCGAGGCCTCGCTCGGGGCAATCACGTAATATGCCGCCACCGCGTACTTGCCGTGCGGCAGCGAGATCTCCTTCACCTTCGCGCCCAGCGACTCATACACGCGCACCGCCTCGCGCACCGCCTGCTCGACTTCACTCTCGAGCCCTGCTCCGAAGTGCTCGCGCACCAGTCCGAGTGTCAGCCCTTTGAGCGGCTGCCGGGCGCTCGCATGATAGTCGGGCACCGGCCGATCGACCGAGGTGGAATCCTTGGCGTCGTGTCCGGCGATCACTTCGAGTAGCAACGCCGCATCTTCCGCCGTGCGGGCGAGCGGACCGATCTGATCGAGACTGCTCGCAAAGGCCACGAGCCCGTAGCGGCTCACGCGGCCATAGGTGGGCTTCAAACCCGTCACGCCGCAGAGACCGGCCGGCTGGCGGATCGAGCCCCCCGTGTCGGTGCCGATCGACAGCGGCGCCATCGAGGCAGCGATACAGGCCGCGGCGCCACCGCTCGAGCCGCCAGGAATGCGCGTCACGTCCCAGGGGTTGCCCGTCGCGCCATAGGCGGAGTTTTCGGTCGAGCCCCCCATGGCGAACTCGTCCATGTTCGTGCGACCGATGAGCACGGCGTCGGCCGCCTTGAGCCGCTCGATGACGGTGGCGTCGTAGGGTGGACGGAAGTGTTCGAGGATCTTCGAGCCGCAGGTCGTCGGTTCGCCCTGGGTGCAGAGCACGTCCTTCACCGCGACCGGCAATCCGGCGAGTCGGCCCAGCTTGGCGCCACCGGCGCGGCGCTGGTCGATTTCGGCGGCACGAGCCAGGGCGGCGTCACGATCGACGCGCAGAAAGGCATGTACCGCGCCGTCGTGCGCGGCGATCCGATCGAGAAACGCCCGGGTCACCTCGACCGACGTGACCTTGCCGCTCGTCAGTTGAGCGTGAAGTTCCGTGGCCGATAGCTCGATCAGAGACGACATGGTTCAACGCACTCGCAGTCTGCTATTCGCCCAGCACGGCGGGCACGAGATAGCATTCGTCGTCGTGGTGGGGGGCATTCGCCAGCGCCGCTTTGCGGTCGAGCGAAGGGGTGACTTCATCGGCGCGAAAGACGTTCGACATCTCGACCGCGTGCGCCATCGGCTCGACGCCGTCGGTGTCGAGCTCGGCCAGCAGGTTCATGTAGTCGACCACCTGGCTGAGCTGAGTGGTCATCGTGTCGAGCTCCTCGGGCGAGAGGAGCAATCGCCCCAGCAGAGAGACCTTCTCGACATCGGCACGCGTCAGACTCATGGCTTACTCGCCATCCTGAAAAAGAGTCGATCCACAGATTTCACAGATTACGGATGATCGAGGCCGTTGGGAACCCGGTCAAACCCGTGGAATCTGACGCGGCGATTCGAAAGAACACTGGCATCGCCAGTGGCACCCCGGAGCCTGCGGCCAGAACTGTTTGAGCCAATGCCCGAGGCCCTAGGCCGTGCTGGTGGGCAGACGGAAGGGAGCCGCGGCGATGCGCTTCGTCACGGCGCCACTGCGGATACATTGCGTGCAGACGCGCAGGGTCTTGTTCGTGCCGTTCACGGTGACCCGCAGCGTCTGCAGGTTCGGCTTGAACTGGCGACGCGTAATGCCGGTGACTTTGGTACCGACGCCGCCGAGGTACTTGGCCTTACCGCGCGTGGTGACCCGATTGCCGACCTGGGGGCCTTTTCCGCAAACTTCGCAATTCCGAGCCATCGAACCTCTCCGCGCGCCATGCCATAGCCAAGATCGTTAATAAGTGTCGAACCGCCCAGTATATCGGTTCAGCGGGTGTACGCAAGGTGAGCCGTCTCCCGTCCGTCGGTCCATGGCCGGCCACGGCGAGGAGCCCGGGAAAGGGCATAAATTGCCTCGTCAGCGGAACTTCCGAGTGGACAAGTCCGTACAACTTCGCGACCATTGAAGGGCCAGGACCGCGGCGAGCGGCCCTGCTGCGTGCCTCGGACGCTGCCGAGAAGAGGCTGTCCCTTGGGCACCGTCCCCCCTCGCCCCGGACGAGAAACGCCATGCTGAGCCGCTGGTTCAATGTCGTGGTCGGGCTGTTCTGGCTGACGACCATGGGCTGGCTCATTTTGGCCAAGGTCGTCCCCTCGCTGCTGGTCGGAGAGCCCCCCACCTACCGCACGATCTTCGCCGGCGCCGAGCAAACGCCCGAAGAGGCGACTGTCGGTTGGAATATCTTCTGGGATGACCAGCCCGTGGGCGAGGCCGCCAGCACGGCGCGGCGCAATCTCGACGGCGTCATGCAGGTCGAATCGCGCGTCGATCTGCGCCAGGTACCCCTCGACAAGCTCAGCCCCTTCCGGCTCGGGGCGTTCATTAACCTGTTCAAGGGCGTGCCGCGCGACCTCGATATGTCGGTCGAAACGCTGCTCGAGATCGACCCCTTGGGACGCCTGGGCAGCTTCGAATCGATCCTCAAGGTCGGCACGCTCCCCGAGGCCGTCCGCCTGCGCGGCGTGGTCGAAGACAACCAGTTGCAGTTGAATCTCAGCTCGGGGGGATTCCACTATACGACGCGCGCCTACCTGGCGGCCGACAGCGTCGTGAGCGATTCGATGTCGCCGCACGCCAACCTCCCTGGCTTGCGCCTGCACCAGCGCTGGACTGTGCCGGTCTACAGCCCCTTCCACCCGCCCAACCATCCCATGGAGGTCTTGCACGCCGAGGTGGCGCGGCGCGAGCCGATCATCTGGGACAACAAGCTCGTGAATGCCTGGCTCGTCGTCTACCACGACGACAACCACGCCCACGGCGCCGAGGATCAATCGCCACGCGGCCGAGTCTGGGTTCATCCCGATGGCCGCGTCCTGCGACAAGACGCCGAGATGATGAATGGCTGGCTGCGATTCGAGCGGATGACCGTGGCGCCGCCCCCCGTCCCCTCGAAGGCCGCGGGCGGAATCCCCCAAGAGGCGGCCGCACCATGATCGAAATCAAGCAAGTCGCACGCAGTTACGGCCGCAAGACGGCCGTGGCGGGACTCGATCTCATCGTGCCCACGGGCGAGCTGTTCGCCTTTCTGGGGCCCAACGGCGCCGGCAAGACCACCACGATCAAGATGCTCGTCGGGCTGCTGCGCCCGACCGCCGGCAGCATTCAACTCAGTGGCTACGACGTGGTCCGCCAGCAGCGCGAGGCCAGCCGCGTGCTGGGCTACATTCCGGATGAGCCCTACCTCTACGAGAAGCTGACGGGACGCGAATTCCTCGAGTTCGTGGCCGAGATGTACGGACTGCCGCGGGCCGTCGCCGAGGAACGCATCGCCCGCGAAATCGCCTCCTTCGAGCTGGACGACTTCGTCGATCAATTGACCGAAAGCTACTCGCACGGCATGAAGCAGCGCGTCGTCTTCGCCTCGTCGCTGCTGCACGATCCCGAGGTACTGGTGATCGATGAGCCGATGGTGGGACTCGATCCGCGCAGCGTCCGACTGGTGAAAGACCTGCTGCGCCGCAAGGCAGACGAAGGGGTGACCATCTTCATGTCGACCCACACGCTCGACGTGGTCGAAGAGATCGCCGACCGCTTCGGCATCATCGATCACGGCCAGTTGCTCTTCCTGGGCACGGTGCCCGAGTTGCGCGCCGCCCTCGAAGTCCACGATGGTTCGCTCGAACGATTGTTCCTGGAAATGACGGCGGCCGCCGAGGAACGGACCCGCCGGGGGAGTTGACCAATCGAAGTGGCACGGGCCGCCGGCCTGTGCATAGCCAACACCAACACCGCACAGGCCGGCGGCCCGTGCCACTTTCACTTTCAGTCCGGTTCGTTCTCGCCCGTTGGCAACCGTTCATGTCCAGCCATCATCCAAGTCGCGCCGCGCTGCTCGATGTACAATCCGAAGCGCGCGCATTTCATCGCCTGCGGGCCAGGCTGGTGACGAACGGCTTGCGACAGACGCTCGCCGCGTCGCGGTTGCGGGTCACGCTCGTCATCTTCTTGACGGCCATCTTCTGGCTGGCGCTGTTCGTGCTCTTCTTCGACTCGTTCATCTTCTTGCGGTCGACGATGACGCATACCGCCACGCACGATCAGACCGTGCGGGCCATCTTCAGCATCTTCTTCGCCTCGTTGATGGTGATGCTCATCTTCTCCTCGGCGATCATTCTCTATGGCGGGCTGTATCGCACGCGCGAGGTCCGCTTTCTGCTCACCACGCCGGCGCGCAGCGAGCGCATCTTCCTGCACAAGTTCCAAGAGGCGATGCTCTTCAGCAGTTGGGGCTTCGTCCTGCTGGGCAGCCCCATGCTGCTGGCCTACGGGCTGGCCGCCGTCGCCCCCTGGTACTACTTCGTGCTGGCGATTCCCTTCCTCGTCACGTTCATCTACATCCCGGGGAGCATCGGCGCGATCTTGTGCATGGTGATCGTGCGCTGGCTGCCGCGCCGCTGGCGCCAGGTGCTCATCGCCGCGGGCCTGGCCGCCGTCGTGCTGACGCTGTGGGTGGCCTGGAACAACTGGCGGGCCCCCGAGGCCCGGCTGATGACCCCGGACTGGTTTCAAGACGTCATCTCGCGCCTGTCGTTCAGCGAGCATCGCCTCTTGCCAAGTTGGTGGCTGGCGACCGGCCTGCTGACGGGCGCCGCCCACGATCCGGCCGAAGCGATGATGTTCCTGGCCGTCACCCTGTCGAACGCGCTCGTGCTGCATCAGTTGGCCGTCTGGGCCTCGGGCTACCTGCTGCGCCCCGGCTATTGGCTCGTCGAGGGACAGGGGAGCAGCCGCACGCGCGCGGCGGCGCTGTGGTTGGATCGCATCTTTGGCTGGGGGCTGTTCTTTTTGCCCCGCACGATGCGCACCCTGATCGTGAAAGATCTGCGTCTCTTCCGCCGCGACCCGGTGCAGTGGTCGCAGTTTCTCATCTTCTTCGGATTGCTGGGGCTCTACTTCCTCAATATCCGCCGCCTGAGCTACGACATCAACCATAAGACCTGGGTCAACATGGTCAGTTTCCTCAACGTGGCGGTGGTGGGGCTGATTCTCTCCACGTTCACAAGCCGCTTCATCTTTCCGATGATCAGTCTCGAAGGGCGGCGCTTTTGGATCCTGGGGAGATTGCCGATCGATCGCGATACGATCTTGTGGAGCAAGTTTCTCTTCGCCTCGATCGGCGCCATCATCCCCTGTGCGACGCTCGTGCTGTTGAGCGATCTCATGCTCCGCGTCGAACCCCTCATCCTGGCGATTCATCAGGCGACCTGCCTGCTGCTGTGCCTGGGTCTCTCCGGCATCGCGGTGGGGCTCGGCGCGCGCATGCCGAACCTGCGCGAGGAATCCCCCACGAAGATCGCGGCCGGCTTCGGCGGCACGCTGAACCTGGTGCTCAGCGCCATTTACATCGTGGCCGTGGTGCTGCTCACGGCCGTGCCATGCCACTTCTACCTCGCCACGCAAGATGGCGATCCGCAGGGCATGGTCTTCGATCCCGAACGCCTGCGCTGGTGGATCGGCATGGGAGCGATGGCCAGCCTCCTGCTGGGCATCGCGGCGACGACGATCCCCCTCTCGATCGGGATGCGGGCCTTCCGGCGCTTGGAGTTCTGATCGCGCCTCTGGAAAGCTCACGCAGCCGCGGAGGGAGCAGGAGACGCGGAGTCTTGTAACGCAGAGGAGCCACCAGGGACAAAAATGGCACAGTGGCACCGGCTGCCAACCTGTGCGGGATTGTTGGGGAAGTCCTGTGATTGAAACGCACAGGCCGGCGACCTGTGCCACTTGCTTCCTTGCTTTGTATCGAACGAATATCCCTCGCGCTCCCCTCCGCGCCTCCTCCCCCCTCCGCGTGCGGCCTTCCTCGAAAGGCCGGTTATCTCCCTCGACCAACTGCGGTTGAAGTGGGGGGCCGCGAGCGTCGTTGCGGGCCGCAAGCGAAACTCTATAATCGATTTAGTGAAAGTATTCACAAGCGTGTCCTCCCCTTTGCGACACCCCGGGCACGCGGCAGGAAGGATCGGTAGCCCGATGAATGCGCGACCGAGAATCCGCGTCGGCGCGGTCAATTATCTCAATACGAAACCGCTGGTCTATCGACTGGGGGAGCTCGCGCCGCAGGCCGACGTGATGTTCGACTTGCCGAGCCGCCTGGCCGACCGGCTGTCGGCGGGCGAGTTGGACGTGGCCTTGATTCCCGTGGTCGAGGCCTTTCAAGACCCCGGCTACACGGTTGTGTCCGACGCTTGCATCGCCTGTCGCGGACCGGTGCTGTCGGTGAAGTTGTTCAGCCGGGTACCGGTCGAGGAAATCCGTACCCTGGCGCTCGACGAAGGCTCGCGCACCAGCGCCGCGCTCGTGCGAATCCTGCTCCGCGAGCGACACGGCATCGAGCCGACGTTGCTGCCCCTCCCCATCGGTCAGACGCTCGCCGATACGCAAGCCGATGCCGTGCTGTTGATCGGCGATCGCGCCATCCACTCCCCCGGCGGACGATTCGCCTTCGTGTGGGATCTCGGCGATCAATGGTGCCGCTGGGCCGAACTTCCCTTCGTGTTCGCCATGTGGACGGCGCGCTCGGGGGTCGAGTTAGACGGGCTCGACGCGGCCCTGGCCGAATCGCGCGATCAGGGAGTGACGCATCTCGAGGAGATCGCCGCTGCCGAAGCGTCGCCGCTCGGGCTGACGACGCCCGAGTGCTTGAGCTATCTGCGAAACAATCTGCATTTCTACTTGGGCGAGCGCGAACAGCGCGGCCTCGAGCTCTATCACCGCCTGGCCATCAAACTTGGGCTGGCGCCGCAAGGAGTCGAACTTGGTTTCCACCATTGCCGGACTGCTGGATAAGGCGGTCGCCGGCGAACGTCTCACGCCGGACGAAGGCCTGCGCCTGCTCGAATCTCACGATCTCACGGCGATCGGCCACGCGGCCGAGGCGGTGACGCGGCGACTCCATCCCGAGTCGTATCGCACCTACAACATCGACCGCAACATCAACTACACGAACATCTGCACCGCGGTCTGCGACTTCTGCGCCTTCTATCGCCAGCCGAAGAGCCCCGAAGGATACGTGCTGTCGCGCGAAGAGTTACTCACAAAAATCCAAGAGACGGTCGAGCTCGGCGGCGATCAGATCCTGATGCAAGGAGGCCTCCATCCCGAGTTCAAGCTCGAGTGGTACGAGGAGCTGCTCCGCGACATCAAGTCGCACTATCCGCAGGTCAACATCCACGGCTTCAGCCCCCCGGAGATCCACCATTTCACTAAGGTCTCGAAGCTGCCGCTGCGCACCGTCCTCGAACGCTTGCAGGAGGCGGGCTTGGGAAGCCTGCCCGGCGGGGGGGGCGAGATCCTGGTCGATCGCGTGCGCGCGGCCATGACCCGCGGCAAGGTGATGACCGACGACTGGTTGAATGTCCATCGTGTCTGGCACGAGTTGGGGGGCCGCAGCACCGCCACCATGATGTTCGGCCACATCGAGACCCTCGCCGAGCGGATCGAGCATCTCGAACGACTGCGCCAGTTGCAGGACGAAACGGGGGGGTTTACCGCTTATATCTGTTGGACGTTTCAGCCCGAACATACCGAAATGGCCGACGTCCCCCCTTCAGGTTCGTTCGAGTATCTGAAGACGCAGGCGGTGAGCCGCCTCTATCTGGATAATTTCCCCAACATCCAGTCGAGCTGGGTGACGCAGGGGCTCAAGATCGGTCAATTGGCCCTGCTTTATGGGGCCAACGACATGGGCAGCCTGATGATCGAGGAGAACGTCGTCGCGGCCGCCGGCACCGTCCACTACCTCACCCTCGACGAAATACGCGAGGCGATTCGCGAGGTGGGTTATACGCCCCGCCGCCGAAACGTCTTCTACGAGCTCGTCGATCAGGACGAGCCGGCGACAACCGCGGGCGTGTAAGGTACGTTGGTCTATAGGCCTTCGGGCGGCTCACTTCTTCCGCCGCTGGCCCACGGAACCCGCGGCGGGCCCCTTTCGTTTCCGGCCCCTCGCTGCAACAGACACACGATGGCTCGCCGCCGCGCCCCCCCAGCGCGCGGCGACGACGGACCTCTATGATCCACGTCCGCCAGCTCACCAAGTCGTACGACGATCTGGTCCGCGGCAAGTTCGTCGCCCTTTCCGGAGTGAGCTTCGAGGCGCAGCCGGGCGAGATCTTCGGCCTCCTCGGTCCCAACGGCGCCGGCAAGACGACCGCCCTGCGCATCCTGAGCACGCTGCTGCGGCCCACCTCCGGCACCGCCACGATCAACGGCTTCGACGTCGTGACGAATGCCTCGGCCGCCCGGCACCAGATCGGCTTCGTCTCGAACAACACGGGCGTCTACGATCGCATGACCGCCTGGGAGATGGTCGAGTATTTCGGCCGCCTGTACGGTCTCGAGTCCGACGAGCTGCACGCGCGGATGGAGGCCATCTTCGACCGCCTGCAGATGAACGAGATCCGCGATCGACTCGGCGCCAAGATGTCGACCGGCATGAAGCAAAAGGTCTCGCTGGCCCGGGCGCTGGTTCACGATCCGCCGCTCTTGATCTTCGATGAACCGACGACCGGCCTCGACGTGCTGGTGGCGCGGGCCCTCTTGCGCACCATCGCCGAGCTGCGCGAGCAGGGCAAGTGCATCCTCTTCTCGACGCACATCATGCGCGAGGCCGAGAAGCTATGCGACCGGATCGCCATCCTGCACCGCGGCACTATTCTGGCCGAAGGAAGACTCGACATCCTCCGCGAGGAATATGCCGAGCAGGATCTCGAAGAGCTGTTCTTCCGATTGATCTCGCAACACGATGCCGCGCGTTCGCCCGGCTCGCACCCGATCGAAGCTTGAGTTACCCGGCCCGCACCAAGAAGCGTCTGACGCCACCACGATGAACTGGACGAACGTCAAGCTGATACTGCTCCGCGAGGTCCGCGACCAGATGCGCGACCGGCGCACGATGTTCATGATCTTCGTGCTGCCGATTCTGCTCTATCCGTTCCTGGGAATGACGTTCTTCCAGGTCTCGCAGTTCGTACGGCAACATTCGACGGACGTGCTCGTCCTGGGGTTCGAGGAACTACCCCCCGATCAACGCCTGATCGAAGCGGACACGAAGCAATTCCGTCCCGAGTACTTCGGCTCGATCGATCAGGCCGCGTTGCTGAAACTGCACTTTCCGGAAACGCCGGACGGCGCCGACGCCAAGAAAAACGGGACGAAGGACGCGAGCCCCCTTCAAACGGCATCTTCGAGCACAACGCCCGATGCCCGCATGGCCGCGGCGGAAAACGCCTTGCGCGACGGGACCTACGAAGTCGTGCTGCTGTTTCCCGCGGGCTTTGGAGAAAAGCTGGCGCACTTCCGCGAGGAACTCGCGAGCCCGGGCGCCAATCCGCAGCAGGCGCCGGCTCCGCCCGAGGCCGAGGTGCTGTACAACTCGGCCAAGGAACGCTCGCTGATCGCTTTTGCGCGGGTCTCCGACGTGTTGCGCGAGTGGCGCGACAGCATCCGAGAGGAGAACCTGGCCCAGGCCGCCGCGCAGCATCTGGCGGCGTCGCCGCTCGATATCGAGACGGTCGACGTGGCTCCCCCCGATCACCGCGATGCCGCCGTCTGGTCGAAGGTCTTTCCCTTCCTGCTGGTGATCTGGGCGCTCACCGGCGCCTTCTATCCGGCGGTCGATCTTTGCGCCGGTGAAAAAGAGCGCGGCACGCTCGAGACGTTGCTCTCCAGCCCCGCCGAACGCACCGAGATCGTCTGGGGCAAGCTCCTCACGATCATGCTCTTCAGCATCTCGACGGTGATTCTCAACATCGCCAGCATGGCCATCACCGGCACGTTCATTCTGTCGCAGTTAGAACAGTTCGGCGCGCCGCCGATCTCGGCGCTAGGATGGCTTTTCGTGGCGCTCGTGCCGGTCTCGGCCCTGTTCAGCGCGTTGTGCCTGGCGCTGGCCGCCTTTGCCAAGAGCAGCAAAGAGGGGCAGTATTACCTGATGCCCTTGTTGCTCGTCACAATGCCCCTGGTCGTGCTGCCGATCTCGCCGGCGGTCGAGCTGAACCTGGGCAACAGCCTGGTCCCGATCACGGGGATCGTGCTGCTGCTGAAGGCGGTGCTCGAAGGGAACCACTGGCAGGCCTTGCCGTTCGTGCCGCCGGTGGTGGCGGTCACGCTCGGTTGTTGCCTGCTGGCGATCCGCTGGGCGGTCGACCAGTTCAACAGCGAATCGGTGCTCTTCCGCGAAGGGGAGCGTTTTCAACTCAAGGCCTGGTTCCGCCACCTGCTGCGCGACCGCGAAGCGACGCCGAGCGTTTCGGAAGCGATCTTCTGCGGCGTGCTGATCCTGTTGATCCGTTTCTTCCTCAGCTTTGCCGCCTCGTCCCCCGAGTCGTTCCACGACTTCATGAGCCTGGCCCTGGTGAGCCAGTTGGTGGTGATCGCGACGCCGGCCTTGTTCATGACGATCATGCTCACGCGCAGCCCGCGCGAAACGCTGCTCCTGCACGCCCCGCCGTGGGCTACGGTGCCGGCGGCGGCGCTGTTGGCGCTGTCGCTGCACCCCGTGGTCTTGTGGTTCCAGCAAAGCGTCATTCAACGTCTCTATCCGCTGAATCCCGAGATCGCCCAGGCGCTCGAAGGATTCATGAGCGAGCCAGGCACGTTCTGGCAACTGCTGATCGTCGTGGCCATCGTTCCGCCCCTGTGCGAGGAGTTGGCCTTTCGCGGCTTCATCCTCTCGGGCCTGCGGCATCTCGGCCACAAATGGCGCGCGATCGTCATCAGCAGCATCTTTTTTGGACTGGCGCACGCCCTGTTGCAGCAGTCGATCGTCGCGTCGCTCGTGGGGATGGTGTTGGGTTACCTGGCCGTGCAGTGCGGCAGCCTGCTGCCGCCGATTCTCTACCACATGTTGCACAATGGCCTGGCGCTGGGGGTCAGCCGCGTCACGCACGAGGCACTCGACGAGTGGCCTGTGCTGCGGCTGCTGTACGTCGATCAAGAGGGCACGCTCATCTATCGCTGGCCCGTCGTCGTCATCGGGGCTGCCGTGGCGGCGCTCGTGCTCTACTGGCTCCATCGCCGGCCGTACGTGCGAACCGCGGAAGAGCGGCTCGAAGAATCGATCGAGCGGCATGCCGGGCGGGGCTTGACCCTCTATAATGCGGAGGACGGAAACTCCGACGACTCGCGCACCGATTTCGCGAGCAACGCCCACCGCTAGATCTTCGCTCATGCAAGCCCCCCACGGCGTCTGGCGTCTCAAAGCCCGCTACGCCTTTCCCGTCTCGCGCCCGCCAATCGAAAATGCGCTCGTGACAATCGCCGGCGGGCGCCTCGTCGAGGTGGCGTCCGCCACGCCGCACGTCGACATACCCGACACGCTCGATCTCGGCGACGTGGCCCTCGTGCCGGGCTTGATCAATGCGCACACGCATCTCGAGTTCAGCCATTTTCGCCAGCCGTTGGGGCAGCTCGGCCAGAGCTTTCCCGATTGGATCCGCGAGGTCGTCGCCTGGCGGCGCCGCGGCGCCGCGCCCCCCACGGAACGGCCGGCCACGACCGGGCTGCGAGAACTGGCCGCCACCGGCACGACGACGGTCGGCGAAATCGCCACCGCCGGCTGGTCCCCCGACGACTTTGCCGCGTCGCCGGTCGCGGCCACCGTCTTCTACGAATTGATCGGGCTCGATCGTGCGCGAATCGAACCCAATCTTGCCGCGGCCTGCGACCATCTCGCACGACGCCGTGTGGCGAACGATGTGGTGAACTGGCAGGCGGGCCTCTCGCCGCATGCACCCTATACCGTACACCCGCAGCTTTTCGCACGGCTGACGACACTCTCCGCGGCCGAACAGATCCCGCTGGCCTTTCACCTGGCCGAGTCGCGCGAAGAGCTAGAGTTACTCAGCACGGGGAGCGGTCCATTTAGGACCTTGTTGCAAGATCTGGGTGCGTGGCAACCGGGGGCCATCGCGCGCGGCACGCGGCCGCTCGACTATCTGCGCGAGCTGACACGCGCGCATCGTGCCCTCGTCATCCACGGCAATTATCTCACCGAGGAAGAAGCCGCTCTGCTCGCACGGCACGCCGATCGAATGGCCCTGGTCTATTGTCCTCGCACGCATGCGTACTTCGGTCACGAGCGTTATCCGCTCGCGCGCCGACTCGCCGCGGGCGTCGCGGTCGCACTAGGCACCGATAGCCGAGCGTCGAATCCGGATCTCAGTCTGTGGGAAGAGCTACGCCACGTGGCGGCCCACCATCGCGAACTTTCTCCCGCGCAGGTACTAGAACTCGGCACGCTTGCCGGCGCGAAAGCACTCGGTTTGCAGGCCGACCGCGGAACGCTCGAAGCAGGCCGGCGCGCCGATCTCGCGGTGATCGCCCTGACGCAAGCCACCGGCGCCGATCCGCACGAGTTGCTCTTCGCCGAGGGCACCAGAGCGATTACCACGATCCGCGCCGGCAACGTCACCGCGGACGAATCGAATTTGCTGAGCCGAATCAGCAAGCTCCCTTGAGCACCTTCGCGATCCATGCCCTCCAAGCACGGCGGGCGTTCACAACCAACACACCGGCGCGGGCCTGTCGAAGATGCCGCTCAGTGATACAGAAACAGGGGCCGCGAGCAGGCGGTCAGCACCGTATTCGTGGCGGAACCCAAAATCAGATCGCGGATGCGCGCCTGTCCGTAAGCCCCCATCACGACCAGGGCCACGTCCAATTCCGAGGCGACGCGCACGATGATTTCGCCGGGACTACCACTCGTCTCGACGTGCAATTTTGCCTGCACCTTGTGGTGATTCAGATAATCGAGGGCCAACTCCCCCGTCTTGGCGGCCACGACGCGATTTTCTTCCACGGCCAGGACATGCACCGGGGACCCCGCGAGCAGACCCGACTGCTGCCACGCCTGCAAAGTCCGCGCGGCCTGCAAGCTGCCGTCGTAAGCAATCAGCACCCCGCTGCCGTCAGGAGTCTGTTCGGGAACGGCCACCACGGGGCGTGGCGGCGCGTGCAACAGGTCCCACAGCGAGCTGGCCAAACCCAACCGCGGCGCGTGCTGCGCACGAGCGGTCCAGCGCGGCGCGACGATCAGATCGTAGCGCTGCGCGAACTCGGCAATCTGCTCGGCCGCGTGCCCCACGCCTTCGAGCAGCTTGCACGATACCTGCTGCGCGGCACAGCGTTGGGCCAGTTCGGAAAGCACGGTCTCCGTGTTGACATAGGCCGCTTCGAGGCGTGCCGCGTCCAGCTCGCGCTTCGCCTGCCCACCACCGAGCGGCACCGCCTCGCGCGGATTGACCGCCGACTCGTCAATGATGCCCAGCCCCACCAGCAGGGCCTGATGCTGGAGTGCCCACTCCATCGCCACGCGCGTCGCGGCATGCTCGAGACCATCCGCGTCGAACGCGAGCAGAAGAGTGCGTAACATCCGTAGATTCCTTTTTGCGTCCGTCGACGCGATTCATCTGCATCGCCGCGGCACGCCAGCAAGCCGACCGCGCTCTTTACCGGCGTGATGCCAACGCCATTCTATCGGAATGAAGCGAAGCTTAGAACTCGTCGAACAGGCAGAACGATGGAACGTAGCCACGGAACGATTGCCGCGGTGCTGACCCCTCTTGGGCTCGCGGCAACACACCGACCGATTGTGCCTGAACTGGCGGGCAGGCTGCCGAGCATGTACGGAAGCCCCAAAGGGGCGATTTAAGACAGCCCAGGGCAACGCCCTGGGGGCAACTCGCCACGTAATGGCGCACGCTAGACAGGTTGGATTCGGAAACTGCAAAAGCTCCGTAGCCTGCTTGCCAGGCGAAGCCACGAAACTCTTGACCCTGCGTTTTAATCCACTTGGATGTGGACTTCTTTACGCGCTCGACAACGACGCTCACCGCCACGGTGCGTGCCAAGTCGAAGAGTAAATGGATGTGATCTTCTACAGAATTAATCAGCACGGGCCTGCATTCGATATCTTGCAGCACTTTGGCCATATAAGCGTGCAAGGAATCGCGCACGGCATCCGTGATCCATAGCTCGCGGTGCTTCGTGCTGAAAATGACATGGATGTGCAGACGCGCGAGTGATTGCCCCATCGCCGCCCCTGAATCGCCCTTACAGGGCTTCGTTGTTGCTTTGCAAAAGCCCCCAGGGCGTTGCCCTGGGCTGGCGTAACGCGCCCCTACGGGGCTCCAATACATCGTAAATTGCCATTACGGCGCCGCGTCGTCGACCAGCGCAATCAGCCGCTCGACATCCGCATCGTTCCACGGCTTCTCCGTCGTCCCCAACGGCGCTCGCGGCGGACCGATGTCGAGATCGAACTTCTTCTGCATCGAGGCGCGATGGAAACTCCACATCGCCCCGGAGCTCAGGATCTCGTCGATCGCCTTCTGAAAGGCAAGCATGAACCGTCGCGCCCCCTCGACGTTGCCGGCGATCATGGCCAGCCGGGCCTTCTGACAGCTCACGCCCCACTGATTGTAGAACGTGCCGATCGCGCCGACCGCGCCGCTCAACACGGCGTGGCACACCAGTTCATCCGCGCCGCTGAGGATGCGAATCTTGCCCGCCGTGTACGAGTGCAGCAACCCCATCGTATAGAGATCGTGGTCCGTGAATTTCATGCCGGCGATGTTCGGGATCTCGAGCAGACGCTCGGAGTAAATCCGCGCCGCGGGCAACGACTGCGCCAGGAAGCTCGCGTGGTAGGGGAAGAACGGCAGTCCCGTCGACGAGCCGATCCGCCGGTAATGCTCGAACACCACGTCGGCTCGTGCCGGATAGTAGATCGGCGGCACGCTCGACACCGAGTTCGCGCCGATCTTCTCGGCATGACGCGCCAGCTCGATGGCGTCTTGCGTGGCGACCGCTCCGACATGCACCATGATGTGCAGGCCGCCGCGCGCGGCGCGGACGGCGCGTTCGGCCACGGCGCGGCGCTCGTCGAGATCGAGCAGCACCCCTTGCCCGGTCGAACCGAGCACGAAGAGCCCACCAAGCTGCTGCTCGGCATAAAGCTCGACCAGCCGATCGATGACGGGCAGGTTGGGTTCGCCCGATTCGGCCAGAGGGGTCAGCAGGGCGGGCCAGACACGTCCTTCGACAAACAGCATGGCGAACAACTCCTCGCGCGCGTTGGGGAGCGGGCAGTACCATTGAGCTGCCGGCGCGAGTTCGTCAGCCGGCCGCTTCGCGCGGATAGGTGACGCTGCCCGGTTCGCGGATCGGCAGGATCACGGCCAGCGTATCTCCCACCGCCACGTGTGGAAAGGTCCGCAGCAGCAGAACGCGTCCGGTATCCGCGGCCAGCACGTCGTGGCGCTCGCGCCCCAACTCGTCGACGATGTCGCCAAGCGATTGTCCACGCTCAACCAGATCGCCCAGCGTAACGCAAGGCTCGAAGCAACCCGCCGCCGGTGCCGGATGTTGAATCTGCAAGTATCCGCTGTTGTCGCGGTCATCCTCGACGGTGTAGAGCACCTGGCTGATCGACGCCGGTCGGTCGATGAGCCCCAGCATGCCAGCTACATTCAAACAACCCTCGACGTACGCCTCGACCCCTTGAGGATCGCAGAGGCCACTGCCGCCGTACTCGGCGTAGATGGCAGGCACGCCAGCATCGCGCGCGACCGACAGCGAACGACCTTCAAGCCGAGCATTCGTACCCCACACCACGGGCAGATTCATGGTCTGCGCCATCCGGCGTTGCACGTCGAGTACCGCAGCGTCGGCGTGCAGCACGTACCCGGCCAGGGGCAGCAACTGCATCGTGGCGCCGCCACTGTGAAGATCAATGTAGAAGTCGACCTCGCGAATCAGGGCCGACAGATCGTGAGCCGTGCGCTCGGTGACGGAGCCTGCGGCGCTACCGGGGCAGGTGCGTGCCAGATCGAGCCCATCTTCCGCCGTGCGCGACCCGCGCTGGAAGGCCGCTCGATTCACCACGGGCACCAAGGTGACGCGGCCCCGCATCTCGCTAGCGGGCCAGCAAGAGATCAAGCGGCGAATGGCGACCATGGGTTCGAACTCGTCCCCATGCACGCCCCCGGTGATCAGCAAACGGCGACCGGGACGCGGTCCGACGATATCGTGCGTGCAAATTCCCATCAAACCAGCTAGCTGCTCGAACCGTGACGATCCTCGCGCGGCACCCCTGCCGCGCGCCTGCCCTTACCCTGTTCCGTTGCGCCGCGAGATTCGCTGACCCCGTGACGCACCGCAAAGTCTTTGCTGGACAGAGGTTTACTCATCAAGACGGCTTGGCGACGGATGCTGCCGTAGCGACTCTATGGATGTATCCACCTCGACGGTCGGCAGTTTCGGAAAAATTTAGTTCAACAAGTTGGGCCCGTTGGGGACAGAATTTTGAGCCGTGTCTGGCGTTTCGTGGGAATTTACGTAAACTCAGAGCCACTTCTGGGAGTAATATCGGGACCCCCTGACGCGTAGTTCTTGGCGTCAGAACGGCCGGCGAGCATGGCGCTCGTCATCGTCCCCCCGACGCGGCGAACGGACTCGGTTGAGCGTTGTTGCCGGCGCCGGATTGGCGGCGCCTCGGTTGGCACGCGCGTGACCGGACTCGCTTTCTGCGCCGGTGTCAGGTTCGCCGGTCGCACGATCCCGCCATTAAGTACGTCGCCCTGTCGGCGCACGCGCGCCGCGGCAGCCTGGCGGCGTTGCCTTGAGTCACAAGCTGTTCGTTCAGCGATAGTCTGCCCTTTTATTTGTTCGAGGAGACAACGACCGTGAAGAAACTAGCCCTGGCGGCCCTGACCGCGGCGCTCTTGTGGGTAGCGCCCTCCGGCGCTCGCGCCCAAGACGAGCCGGATATGAAGCCCTTGTTCGTCGTCAGCTTTGCCGGCTGGCAAGAGCTGGTCGATGACATCGAACTGGTGGGCAAGGAAACCGACGACCCCGAGCTGGCGCAAGGCATCGAAGGCCTGTTGACGCTGGTCACCCAGGGGCAGGGCCTGCAGGGACTCGACAAGGAACGTCCCTGGGGACTCGTCGTGCAGACCGATGAACTGCAGTTCCAGATCCTGGGCTTCCTGCCCGTGACGGATCTCGACAAGTTCCTCGAAGCGCTGGCCGCCGTGGGCGAGCCCGAGGACCTGGGCGACGGCGTCTTCAAGCTCGACATCCAGCCCATGCCGATCTTCTTCAAGCAGTCGGGCGACTGGACCTACATCAGCATCGGCAACGAGTTCCCCGAGGATCTGCCCGAGGATCCGGTCTCGCTGCTCGACGGTCTGAACAAAGAATATGACATCGCCGTCCGCGCCTACATCGCCAACATTCCCGAGATCTTCCGCCAGTTGGCGGTCGAGCAGTTGAAGATCGGCATGGAAGAGGGCTTTGGCAACCTGCCGATCCCCGGCCTCGAGAACCTGCCGATTCCCGAGCTGCCCGAGAACGAGTTGGCCAAGAAGATGGCCCAGGGTCAGATCGAAAGCCTCATCGAAGGCATCGAAGACACCGACCAGGTGACCTTCGGCGTGACGATCGACCGCGACGCGAAGAAGTCGAAGTTCGACATCGTGGCCACCGCGGTGGAGGACAGCAAGCTGGCCGAAAGCCTCGGCCGCCTGAAGGGCCAGACCACCCGCTTCGGCGCCTTCATGGTGCCCGATGCCACGCTGTCAGGCACCTTGTCGGCCACGCTGAGCGACAAGGAAATCGAGAACATGCTCGCCTCGGCCAAGACGCTGCGCGAAGAGGCGAACAGCCAACTCGACAAGGTCGATGCCCTCAGCGATGAATCCATCCGCGATCGCGTCAAGGAATTCGTCGGCAAGGTCTTCGACATCGTTGACGATTCGATCGAAAGCGGCCGCGCCGACGCGGGCGTTGCCCTGCTGGGCGATGGCCCCTTCACGCTGGTCGTCGGCACGCACGTGGCCGAAGGCAAGCAAGCGCAGGCCCTGCTCGACGAGTTCGTCGAGACCGTCGAGAACGAAGTCGGCTTCTACGGCTTCCAGCGCGACGTGGCCAAGGTTGATGACGTCCGCTTCCATCAGGTGGTCGCTCCGCTGCCGGGGGGCCCCGAGGCCGATAAGATCGCCGAGCTCTTCGGCGACACCCTCTCGCTCACGTTCGGTGTCGGCGAGACGAGCTTCTATCTCGGCATTGGCGAGGAAGGCCTCGACAAGCTGAAGGAGTTCGTCGAGAAGTCGAAGGAAACTTCCGACAAGGAAGTGGCCCCGTTGCAGTTGACCCTGAAGCTCAACCCGCTGCTTAAGCTGGCCTCGGAGCAGGAAAACGCCGATCCGAACCTAGCCACCGCCGCCGCGGTGCTCAAGGACGGTCAGGATCGCGTCAACGTGACGGTCAACCCGCTCAAGAACGGCGTGTCGATTCACGTCGAAGGCGAGCCCGGCTTGATGAAGCTGCTCGGCACGGTCGGCATGTCGCTCGGAGCGGGCCTCGGCTTGCCGACCCCGTAACGGCGAAAGATCGCTCGGCGCCGTCGTTGCTTCGATGAAGCGGCGCAGTGACCCAGCAATCTCGATCGCAACTCAACCACGGTACGGTGCCACTCCCATCGTGCCGTGGTTTTTTTGTCGCTGTAGCAACTGCCGAGGTTTGCACGATATACTTCTATTGAAATTGACCCGCAGGCTGAACTGGCACCGTATGGTGTTCATTCCCGCAAAACGGGATAGGCAGGCGGGTTTTTTCGTGCGCCCAGACTGCTTTCTTGCGTCTAGTCCTCAGGGACTAGTGTTGCGCAGCGATAAGCCATTGCCTTACCCATAGAATCGCAGAGGCAAGACTGACTTTCAGCAGCGAGAAACTATCATGCGAAAGAAGCGGGCAGCGGCTTTTGGGGTGATCGCGATCGTCTCCACGCTATGCATCTCCACGTGCATCTGCAGTGGGTTTTTCAGCGAACCCGAGGTCGTTACAACGATCAAGTCGGTGATGCGCGATGGCGACCGAGAAGTGCTATATGAATCGCCTGATGCTTTGGACACATTCCCAGACTGGGCATTCTACGCGAGTGCGCGAATGTCTCCGGACGAGTTTCAGGAACTTGTCGAGCGACTAAATCTCAAACCACGGGAAGACTGCGAGGCGACCGAGGAACAAAAGGGCTGGATCAGCTGGCGAATCGGTCAGTGGCTATCGCCGAGTTGGTGGCATCCTTCGGGAGACTTATCCGGAACCTATTGTGATGTGGATGGCGATGTCACCGTGTTATGCAAGTTGGAGGATGGCATTATGTACTACACCGAGTTCTCGCACTAAGGCCGGGCTAACGCCGAAGTACGGTTCCACCCCCCGCCCCCTTGGAGCCCGTTTTTCCCTCTGCTAGGCTGCGAACGCCCTCTGGCGGCGTGTGTCTTGTGTCGCATGACTTCCGCACCTTCGCACCCCGATCGACGAATTCCCCATGTCCACGATCGCTTCCCACCTGCGTCATGAGATTGCCGGACTCGACGCGGTCGAGCTGGCCCGGCGGTTTGGCACCCCCACGTACGTCTATGACGCGGCCAAGATCGTTGAGCGGATCGAGGACCTGCGGCAGTTCGATTTCATCCGCTACGCCCAAAAGGCCTGCTCGAACCTGGCCATCCTCGATCTCATGCGCCGGCACGGCGTGCTGGTCGATGCGGTCAGCGCCGGCGAGGTCCGCCGCGCGGTCGCCGCAGGGTACCGCGTGCATGGCGATCCGCCGCCGGTCGTCTACACGGCCGATATCTTCGATCGAGACGCGCTCGACCTGGTCGTCGAGCAGGGGCTGCACGTCAACTGCGGCTCTCCCGACATGATCGACCAGCTCGGCGAGCGGGCCCCCGGCCGCGAGATCACCCTCCGCATCAACCCCGGCTTCGGCCACGGTCACAGCCGCAAGACGAACACCGGCGGCGAAGGCTCGAAGCACGGCATCTGGCACGAGCAGCTCGACGACTGCCTGCGCCGCGCCGATTATCACGGCCTGGGCATCACCGGGCTGCACATGCACATCGGCTCGGGCACCGATCTCGAGCATCTCTCGCAGGTCTGTGCGGCACTCGAAACAACCGCCCTGCAGATCGGCCGTTCCATCCGCTCGATCAGCGCCGGTGGCGGCCTGCCCATCCCCTACCGCCCCACCGATCAAACCGTCGACATCGACGCCTACTTCCAACTCTGGGATGCCACGCGCCGCCGCCTGGCCGACAAGTTCGGCCACGCCGTGCAGTTGGAGATCGAGCCAGGCCGTTATCTCGTCGCCGAAAGCGGCTACCTCGTGAGCGAGATTCGTGCCGTGAAGCGGATGGGCGCGAACACGTTCTACCTCGTCGATGCGGGGTTCAATAATCTCGCCCGGCCAATCCTCTACGGCTCATACCACCCCATGTCGATCGCACCGGCCGATGGCAGCACCAGCCCGCGACCGTTGGCAGACGTGGTCGTGGGTGGCCCGTTGTGCGAGTCGGGCGATATCTTCACGCAGGACGAAGGGGGCTACGTCGCCACGCGCTCGCTGCCGGCAGCTCAGGTGGGAGACTTCCTGGTGATCGAATGTGCCGGGGCGTACGGACAGGTCATGGCTTCGAACTACAACTCGAAACCGACCGCCGCCGAAGTGCTCATCGTCGAGGGCCACGCCCACGAAATTCGCGCCCGCCAGTCGTTCGAAGACCTGATCCGCGGCGAACGAATCGTTCCGGCCGGGTAGTTCATCCACAGATTTCACAGATTACGCAGATTTGAAGAGACCGTGGTGCGGTTGCCGTACAGCGCGCCGGCTCCGTTTCGTCATGCACCAAATCTGTGAAATCTGCGTCATCTGTGGATGAATCCTCTGGTCTGGCTCAGAGTATCGCTCGCAGCACACTCGGAATCGCACGCATGAACGCGAAGCCCACGGCGGCTACTCTGCTGGCTCGGCTCTCGGCCTGGTTCCAGCGTCACTGCAACGACGATTGGGAGCACGAGTACGGCATCACGATCAAGACGTGCGACAACCCCGGCTGGATCGTGCGGATCGACCTGCCGGAGACGCCCTTGGCTGAAAAGCCGTTCGTGCCGGTGCTCGACGGTGTCGACGAAGAGGGCTGGCAGCTCGACGATGAATCCCCCTGGCTCCACTGCATCGTTGACGAAGGGGCGTTCCAGGGGGCTGGCGACCCCACGCGGCTGGAAGAAATCTTGGAAACGTTCCTGGCCTGGGCCGACGCCTGAGGGGCCAATGGACGGGAAAAACGAGCTGATTGTCCTCTGGGCTGGCCAAATTCGGCCCTGGGGTGCGGTTGGCCGCTCGGGCTTCAGGTCGTATCATTGAGCATGTTCGGTCGATATTAGCTTTACCCGGCGCTTGCACCCGCCGGATATCTGCCCAGCGAGGTTCACGACGCATGGCCAAGCAAGGCCCCCGCAAGAAGCTCCCCAAGGAGCTGGCGGTCATCAACGCCGACAACTGCACCGGTTGCGAAGCCTGTCTCGAGGTCTGCCCGGTCGACTGCATTATGAAGATCCAGCAGTTCCCCGGCATGCCCAACATGCAGAGCTTCTGCCAGATCGACCTCGAGCGCTGCGTGGGCTGCGAGGTCTGCGTCCACATCCCGCGCAAGAAGACCGACCCCTACGACCTGACGGTCTGCCCCTGGGACGCCATCGAAATGGTGCCGACGGAGAAGGTGGCGCAGGTGGTGGCGCAAGTCGGCGGCCCGCCAGAATACATCTACGAAAACTGGGACCGACTGGTCGGCACGGCCCAGCACTTGGCCGAACTCAAGGTACAAACGGGCTGAGCCTGTCGGACTGCTTTCTGGCGATCGCCGCCGACTGGGGTGATACCCCATCGAACGATTATTGCGGTGCAACTTCTTCCGACGGCTCAGGAATGCTACCGGATTGGAGATTCCCTCCAGTTTGGAGCGGTCGTTCGACGTCAAATTCTTGGCTCCAGATGGTCGTGTCGTACGTGCCCAGCCAGCATGTCGCAAATGATAAACCTGCTTTGACCTTCTCCGCCCGCTCGCGTACCGGTACGTTATAGACGACTGACGCACCGTTCTGAAATCTAAACTCATCGGGGAACTCTTTTTTCCACGATGGTCCCATACGCATCCGTTGTGCGGACCACTCCCATGTGCCGTCCACGAAATCGAGTGATTCCGTATCCGGGCTATTTAACGCAGCACCCCGATACCACAATGAATGTCCGGAGTGATTCGTGACGCGCACTATCGCGATCAGACCTGGTGGCTCATGAATTGCCTGGGGCACGTAGCTAAAACCTTCCATTTCAAACGACACCCTCGCGTAACCGGGAAGCAGATTACCGGGTCGTAAGGTGTATCCAACTAGCGATAAAAGCAACATCGCTACCAGAAGTGTACGAAGGCTGAAACGCACTCTAGACACACGAAAGAGAGTCGAGAGTTTCTCCGGCATTGCATGTCAGTCCAAATAGACAAACTCGTTCGCGTTGAACAATGCCAGCGCGAAATCGACGAGTGCCGCAGCCGCATAGGGATTCTCGCATAGCGATGCGTCGATATCGACCGGCAGCGCTAGCTCTGCGGCCGTTCGCCCTTCACTACGGAGTCGATCAGTCTGTTGGGACAAGAACAGTTGCGCTTGTTCCACTTCCTCTGCCGTTGGCACGCGGTTGAGGATGCGCTGATAGGCGCCTCCGATCTGTTGCTCGACGTCGTCGGGCGCGGCGCGGACGAGTTCTCCGGCGAGCCATTGGGCGCATTGCAGACTGAATTCTGAGTTGAAGAGCATCAGCGACTGTGTCGCCGTCGTCGACTCGTGGCGCATGGCGCAACTGGCGTTCGTGTCGGGGCGATCGAAGACGTCGAAGAGCGGGTAGCGCAGGTTCCGCCGCACGAACAGGTAGATGCTGCGGCGGCGGTGATCGTCGCTATCGCCTGAGATGTTCCACTGGTCCTTGAGTAGCGTCACCGTTACTTCCGGCGGCAGAGGCGGGCGGATGCCAGGTCCGCCGCGGCGATCGGAAAGATTTCCGCTGACAGCCAGCATTGCATCGCGAATCGATTCGCCATCGAGTCGCACACGCCGGCGCCGCCACAGCCATTTGTTGTCGGGATCGGCGGCCGACGAGCGCGCGAAGATCTCTTGCGCCGCGTGCGTCTCCTCGGCCGACCAGTTCGCGTCGTACGGTCCGCTCGCGAGTTGGTACGTTTTGCTCGTGACGAGCAGGCGATGCATCGCTTTCATGCCCCAGCCATCGGCGACGAAACGCCGGGCGAGCCAATCAAGTAGCTCCGGATGCGTCGGCGTCGAGCCCATCACGCCGAAATCGCTCGACGAGGCCGCGAGCCCCAGACCGAAATGCCACTGCCAGAGTCGATTTACCATGACGCGCGCCGTCAGCGGGTGCTCGCCACGGGTGATCCAAGCGGCCAGCGCGACGCGCGAGGGTATGGCATCGTTCTCAGAATCAGCCTCTACCGTAGAGTCCTTCTCTTCCGCCGACGCCAGAACTTGCGGCAGCCGGCAGGCAAGCTCCGGCCCTTCCTGCCGGAAATCGCCTCGCAAATAGAGATGCCCCGCGCGATGCTTGCCGTCGCGCACGACGCGCCCCATAGGCAGCTCGGGCAGCACCGGCAACTTGGCCACTACCTCGACCAGCTCCGCGTGCTCGGTGCGATCTTTCTCCTTCAGCTCGGCCAGTGCCTGCTCGAGCGTCGGCCGCTCGTCGGGGTTCTTCTCGCGGAACAGCCGTCGCGCCGTGTCTTCCAACTCGCGGCGGCGTTTGTCGCGCTGATGGTCCTCGGGGGCCCAGGCCGTTTCGGCGGCTTCGCGCGCCGCTCGTTCCTCGGCCGTGGGAATCGGGTGATCGCGGAAGATATCGACCGACTCGAAGTAGGCCCGCAGGTGATAGAAGTCGTGCTGCGTGATGGCGTCCCACTTGTGATCGTGACACTGCGCGCAGCCGAACTGCAACGCGAGCAGCGTCGAGCCGACCGTGGCGGTCATTTCGTTGAGCACGACGTGACGGCGTTCTTCCTGCAGATTGATGTCGGGCATGTCCGGCCCGCACAGTAGAAAACCGGTCGCCACGGCCGCCGCTGGATCGTCGGGCCGCAGGAGATCGCCCGCCAGTTGCTCGCGCACGAACTGGTCGTACGGCAGATCTCGGTTCAGCGCGTCGATCACCCAGTCGCGATAGCGCCAGGCGTTCGGTCGCAGCAGGTCGTGCTCGAAGCCGTCGGTCTCGGCGAAGCGGGCCAGGTCGAGCCAATGCTGCGCCCAGCGCTCGCCATACGCGGGCGAGGCGAGCAAACGCTCGACCTGCTTCTCGTACGCGTCGGGCGATGGGTCCGCCAGAAAAGCGTCGAGTTCCGCCGGCGTGGGGGGCAGCCCCGTCAGGTCGAACGAGAGTCGCCGCAGCAGCGCGGCTCGTCCTGCCTGCGGCAATGATTCGACCCCTGCCTCGTCCATGGCGGCTTTGACGAAACGATCGACCGGGTGCCGGCTCCATCGCTCGTCGTCGATGTCTGGGGGAGCCGGATGAGACATCGGGTGATAGGCCCAGTGGTCCCGTTCGCCGGGGGTGATCGTGCGTTCGACGGAAGTTGCCGATGTTGAGTTCTCGGCAGCTCGCAACACATGTACCTGAACAGTACACGCAACGCCGATCACGACGATTAGCCACCAGGAATTCCTCATGCGAGAATCTCCTTCACTACGCGACCGGCAACGTCGGTCAAGCGCTCATCGCGACCGTTGTGCGTATAGGTGAGAGACTCGTGATCCAAACCCAGCAGGTGGAGGATCGTGGCGTGCAGATCATGCACGTGAACTTGTCCCTCGACCGCGCGTAGGCCGAACGGGTCGGTCGCACCATAGGCAAACCCACGGCGTACCTTGGCGCCGGCGAGCCAGACGCTGTATCCCCAGGGGTTGTGATCGCGTCCTTTCCCCTGCTCGCTCATCGGCATGCGGCCGAACTCGCCCCCCCAGATGACCAGCGTGTCGTCGAGCAGGCCGCGGCGCCGCAGATCGCGCAACAGCCCCGCCACCGGCAGATCGGTCCGCCCGCAAAACAGGCCATGATTGCGCGCGACGTCATCGTGCGCATCCCAACCGTTCGTATCTCCCGAGTAAAGCTGCACGAAGCGCACGCCGCGCTCGACGAGCCGCCGCGCGAGCAGGCAGCGCCGACCAAACTCGTCGGTCTGCTTCTCGCCGATGCCGTACAGCGCCAGGGTCTCCGCCGTCTCATCGGCAAAATCGACCGCCAGCGGCGCGGCCGATTGCATGCGGTAGGCCAGCTCATAGGCCTCGACGCGCGCCGCAAGCACACTGTCTCCCCCGCGCAATTCGCTATGGCGGCGATTCATGCCGCGCAACAGTTCGAGCGTGCCCCGCTGTTGTGCGCCGCTGATCGAAGGTTGTGGGCGCAGGTCGACAATCGGCGTGGCGCCGGGGCGTAGCGTCGTCCCTTGATAGGTCGCCGGCAAGTAACCGTTGCCCCAGGCGAGCGGGCCCCCCTTCACGCCGCCGCCGGGATCGGGCAACACGACAAACGCAGGCAGGCTGTCGTTCTCGGTCCCCAGCCCATAGCTGACCCAACTCCCCAGGCTCGGGCGCCCCATCAGGATGCTGCCCGTGTTCATCTGGTAGACCGACTGCGGATGATTCACGCTGTCGCCGTGACATCCGCGCAGCACGCACAGTTCGTCGGCCAGCTCGACGGTGTGGGGCAGGAAGTCGCTGATCTCGAGCCCCGACTGCCCGCGCGGCCGGAAGGGTCTGATCGGCGCCAGCAATGGATTCTGCGCCACCTTGCGCCGCGTCATGACGGGGCCGACGCTGTCGGGCAGGGGTTGGCCGGCGAGTCGCTCGAGCTCGGGCTTCGGATCGAGCAGGTCGACGTGGCTCGGCCCGCCGTGCATGAAGAGATAGATCACCCGTTTCGCGCGGGGCGCGAAATGGGGTGTGCGCGGCGCGAGCGGGCTGGCCACCGTCTCGCCGGCGCGCAGCGTACGACGGCGATCATCCGTCAGCAGCGCAGCCAGGGCGACGGCCCCCAGCCCTGCGCCGACATCGCAAAGAAACCGGCGGCGGTCTCCCACGGCGCTGGCGATGGTCGACAGATAGCTCGCGCGATGCTGCACGTGAAAGGCCTCTCGCTCGCCAGGCGATGCCGAAGCAAGCCGTAGATAAATCGGGCGGGGGCTCGCGACCGCCCTGCATCAACCTAACGTGCGGCTGCGCGAGACTCAATTGAAACGGTGGATTTCAACGCCCACAGGCCACGATGCCAACGAGCAAGTAGGTCCGGTGCGCCGTACCTGACAATGCTCGACGTCGCTAACTCGAATGATTGTCAGGTACGGCGTACCTGACCTACGAAGCCTGGCGAGCGGGGCGGTTAAAGTGCGGCCGACTTGATTTTCAGCAGCGACTCGTATGCCCGCAGAATCTTGGGCCACGAGAATTGCTCCTCGAAGCGCCGCACGCTCGCACCGCGCATCAGCGACAGCTTACGCTCGTCGCCGAGCAGCACTTCGAGCTGCCGCGCGAAGTCGTCTTCGTCGTAGAAGTAGGCCGCTTCGGCCCCCGCCACCCAGCGGTTGAAGACGTTGTCGTGGGCCAGGACAGCGCAGCCGGCGCCGAGCGCTTCGACGAGTGCCGGGTTCGTCCCCCCCACGGTGTGCCCGTGGAGGTAAAGCCGGGCGTGAACCCGCAGGGCTGCCACAACGGCGGCATCGTAGACGCCACCCGGGAAGATCACCTCCTCGCTGGCCGCGGCCAGCGTCTCGCGGTGATAGGCGTTCTTCTCTGGCTCATACCGGCCGAGCACCATCAGTTTCATGCCGCGCGGACGGCGCGAGAAAGCTCGGACGATCTCGAGCAGCGAGTTCTCCGGCTCGGGGCGCGCCACGACGAGCGCGTAACGATCCGGCGTCACGCCGTAGGGCTCGAGCAGCGCGGGATCGGCCTCCTCAATACGGTCGGCCCCGTACGGAATCATCGTGATCTTGCGGATCGGCATCCGCGACATCAGGTGCAGCTCGATGCTGGGATGATCGGCGATGACGTGATTCGCGAAGCAACCGGCGCAGCGCTCGTTCAGCCAGAGCCACGCCTTCTGCGGCCTGCTCCATTTCTTGCGCTGCCACTCGAGGCCATCCATATTGATCAGGTTCGTGCGACGGTGCAGACGATACAACGCCGAAAAGAGGGCCGTGTTGTAACCCAGGGTGAGAATGGTCCCCTTTTCGCGGGCCGCCATGCGCGTCGACTTCCAGTCGAAGATCACCGTCCCCACGGCATCGTCACGCTTTACCGGGATGTGGATCAACCGGACGCCGTTCCAAGTATCTTCCCAGACGCGCGAGCCGGTCGACTCCTGGCAGTAGACCGTCACCTGCCAGCCACGCTCCACCATGTACTGCGAGAGCTTCTCGGCGAACGATTCGAATCCGCCGTGACGCGCCGGAATGCCGCGCGTCCCCAAGATCGCCAGGCGACGATTCGGCGCGGCCGGACTAAGGGCTGTGCTCTCGCCGGCCACCGTCGCAAGCGCGGAGCTTTCCGTCTGCATACCGACCGGGAATTCGAGCGGAGGCAACGTCGGCTGCAGCGGAGGGGGGAGTGTCTGGCTCATCGTCGTTCGTTCGTGACGGGGCTAACGTGGACTCTCAGATGCGCGGCAATCAAACGCTGGTCTGCAAGGACTCGGGATCGGCGATGGCCGTGGCATGCTTGTCGTGCTCGACCAACGACGTCCGTGGCATGCGGCCACGCGCGGCCAGCACGCGGCGATAGACTTCGGCCACTTGCTGATAGTGAATCTCGGGATTGAATTGCGTCTCGATCTTCTGGCGTCCGGCGATGCCCATCTCGACGGCTTCCGCGGGATCGCGTGCCAGGCGGCGCATTTGGGCAGCCAGGTCGTCGGCGTTGCCTGGCGTGACCAGCAGGCCGTCGCGCTCGTGCTCGACCAGTTCGGGAATGCCGCCGATGCGCGAACCGATTACCGGCCGGGAGAGCGCCAGCGATTCGAGCACCGACATGGGGCAGTTGTCGTAGCCTTCGGAAGGTAGGATCGTCGCGATGCTGCCGCGAATCGTTTCATGCAACTCGGCGCCGCCACGGAAACCGAGCAGGCGCACGTGGTTGAGTCCACGGCTCTTCACGATCTCGGCCACCTGGGCATCGGCGTCCCCCGTGCCCACGATCCACAATGGCACGTCGCGCACCTGTTCGGCGGCGGCGAGCAACGTGAAGATACCCTTGAGTTGCTCGACGCGACCGAAGTAGAGCAGGTAGCCTCCCCGTCCCGTGGCGGGCTCGAATTGCGCGGGATCGGCAAAGTTGCGCACGGTGGTCATCTTCTCCGCCGGCACGCCCAGCTCGATGCACTTGCGACGTTGGAAGTCGCTCACCGTGATGAACTGGTCGATCCGCCTCTCGGCGCCGAGCCAGTGCGTCAGATAGGTCTCGGCGGCGCTCAGGGCCGAGCGGGTGAGCGAGCCGCGATTGCAGCGGTTCGTCACGGCGCGATAGAAGTGCTTCCCCTCGCACGCTTCGCAGATCTTGCCGTGCGACAAGAGCGAGTAGACCGGGCAGACGAGCTTGAAGTCGTGCAACGTCTGAACGATCGGCACGCCGGTGTCATCGAGCGGCGCGAGGATCGAACCGGTCAACTGCCCATAATAAATATGCAGGTGGGCCAGATCGATCTTCTCGTCGGCCAACAGTCGGCGGAGGGCCCTCTTCGCGGGTCGCGAGTAGAGAAAACGGGCAATGTCGCGCGGGCCCGGCTTCTGAAAATCGACGCCGGCCGGAAAGTAGCGCGACCACTCGCTCGGCTCATCCTTCGGCTGACGCGAGGAGAAGGGAATTACCCGATGGCCATGCTGTTGCAACAACTCGCTCAGCACGAAAAAGTACCGATCCGATCCGCCGCGCACGTAGAAATTCTGCGAGGCGTTCAAGATCGTATAGCTGGCGTGATCGTCGATGGTGCTCATGGGCTACTCGTCGCTGGTTTCTGGCTGTTGGGCGTCGCGGCGTGCGACTCGGGACTGGTGTCGCTGGTCCACAGTGCTTCGACCCAGCGGGCCAGGGTCTCGCCTGCCACGCGCTGTCCCAGGACGTTGTAGTGGGGATCGTCGGGAAAGACGTGCGACGCCTGTTCGCGCGTCACGGCCTCCTTGAGGGCATCGGTCAGGTCGAGGTACGGAATACCCAGCCGCTCGCAGATCGGGGCGACCATCTCGCGCCCCATTTCGAAGCGGCGCGGCCCCAAGCAATAGGGATCGTCGTCGACCGGCGGCTTCCAGTGTATGGCGCCCTCGCGGGCCGCTTCGATCTCGAGCATCGATCCGCGGTAGGCGATCGCCAGGCGCGTCCCGTTCTGCTCGCAGAGGGCCGCCGTTGCGGCGATCGTCTTCTCGATCAGCTTCCACGTGAGCTGCTCGCGCTCTTCCAGCGGCAGCTTGAGCAAAGGATCGGTGACTTCCGGATGCTCGATCAGCGCGGCCTCGCGAAGTGGCATGTTCAAGTGGTCGGGAATGTTGTTGCGATTGATCAGGAAGCCGCGCTGCAGGACGAACCAACGAATGACGTCGGAGTGCATCGCCAGGCGCTTCCAGAAATCGCGTTCCCAGAACTGCGGCTGGCGGTAGACCAACTCGTCCTGGGGGCCCAGCACGTAGCTGGCAATCTGCGGTTCGATCGACACGAGATACGGCGACGTGTCGTAAGGATCGTTCTCGACGAACAGCAGCACGACCAGATCGGGCTCATAGTCCAACGCGTAGTGGCGGATGACCTGGTATTGCTGCGCGCTGCCCCAACCCGAATTACCCAGCGCGTACCACTCGACCGGGCGTTCGGGGGTGGTCATCGCCTGCTCGGCGACGTGGAACATCGATTCATCCTGGTTGACTTGCAGCGCTTCGACGAACGAATCGCCCACGAGCACCACGCGGCGCGTGCCGGGGGCCTTGGTCGTCGAATAGTCGCGCGACGCATTCCAGCCTTGCGCATTGAAGTGGTAGTGCGCGTCGATGTTGTTCCCCGAGACGAATCGTCCCGCGGTGTTCGGCACGCGGCGGGGGCCGACGACGGGATCCCAGAAATACTCGGGCGTGGAAATGACGGGCACGAACAGCCGGAAAGCAAGCTCGACGATCAACGCGGCGGCTGCCAGCGCCAAGGCGAGCGCAATGTTCCCCATCACAAAGCGGTTCGCGCGGCGCCGTTCGAGGCGCGGCTGCCGGCGCGGACTGTGTGTCGCCGTTTCTTGGGGATCGTTTTCCAACAGAATCGTCACGAAGGTATTCCCTCGGGAGTGCGCGACCATTCCCACCAGGCTCGGCGCGCCGACACATGCGTACGACCTGGCCGTCGGCACTTATTGGTCCGAAACCTGCCCTGGCCTTGTGGATATGGAAACCTAGGTCACCCCTGATGGGACTCGTTGCCTTACGGAAACATGCCCCCGCGACAGCATCCACCTCCGTAAACCAAGCTGCCAATAGTGCCGAATTTGCCGCTCGTAGGGCGCCAAGGGCTCGCGGCGGGCAGGGAACGACCACTCAAGTACGCGCGGGCATGTCACGATTCCTCGTTGCAGAACCGTCGGCGTTCCGTCGCCGCCGATCCGCTACCAGGGTGCAAAGCATGGCGTCGCGACCGTGCGTGCCATGCCCTGTGCTCAAACGCTCTTGCCGAGACACGGCAAGACTATGAACCGCGAAAGACGGCCATTTCGCAGGAAATGCAGTCCTTGCTCGGCGGCGCCAAGGACCGTGGCAGCGAGGCTTTCCGTCGGTTTCTCGGGCAGCGCGTTCGGGCTATAATCCCTGGTTCTCTTGCCCACCCAACATCCCGCTTGGTTGCCCTGCCGATGAAGCTTGCCTTCAGCTCGAACGCCTATCTGCATTTCTCGATTGAAGAAACGGTCGCCGCGGTCGCTTCGCTGGGTTACCAGGGAATCGAGCTTCTGGCCGACGTCCCGCACGCCTGGCCGGCCGGCCTGCTCGATGCGCAGCGGCAGGCGATTCGCGAATGCCTTTCGCGACATGGGCTGACGATCTCGAACGTGAACGCGTTCATGATGAACGCCGTGAACGACCCGCGGCAGCCCTACTGGTACCCCGCCTGGACGGAGCCCTACGCCCCGTATCGTGCCATCCGCCGCGAGCACACGATCCGAGCGCTGCAACTGGCGGCCGACCTGGGGGCGCCGAACATCACGACCGAGCCCGGCGGCCCGCTGGCCGAGGGGCAATCGTGGAAGGATGCCGCCGCACTCTTCTACGAAGAGTTGATGCCCTGCATCGAGGTGGCCGAGCAGGTGGGCGTGACGCTGTTGATCGAGCCAGAGCCCGAATTGCTCATCGAGAAGTTCGACCAGTACCTCGAGTTTGTGTCGCGTATCGACTCGCCGCGCGTCGGTTTGAACTTCGATATTGGCCATGCCTACTGCGTGGGCGAGGATCCCGAGAACTGGGTCGCCCGCATGGCCGAGCATACGGTGCATTATCACTTCGAAGACATTGCCTCGACGCGCGTCCACAAGCACCTGATTCCCGGGCGAGGCGCCATCGACTTTGCCGCCACGCTCCAGGCCATCGCGACGACGAACTACGACGGCTGGATCACCGTCGAACTGTATCCTTACATTGACCGTCCGGACGATGCCGCGCGTGAAGCGCACGCCTATCTCTCGAAGCTCATGTCCGACTTGGGGCTGGCGACGAGCTAGCCCGAGGACGTTTGCACCGGCGGTCGGCTGCTGAACGGCGTCCGGGTCACAAGTTTCAACGATGCCCCAGGGCCGCGCGGAAAGCAAACGACCATGAAACCGAAGGCCTACCTGCAGCTCTTCCGCCTGCCGAACGTCTTTACGGCGCTTGCCGACATTGGGCTAGGCTACTGGCTCACGCACGAAGGACTCGGCGACTGGGCTGTTCTGGCCCTGCTGGCGTGTGCCTCGGGCCTGCTCTACACGGCCGGCATGGTCTTGAACGACGTCTTCGATCTCGAGGCCGACGCGCAGTCGCGCCCCGAGCGCCCCCTCCCCTCGGGGCGCATCGATCCCGTCTGGGCGCGTTGGCTGGGCCTCGAGTTGCTGCTTTCCGGCATCGTGTTGGGCTGCCTGGCGGGCTATCTCGCCGGCACCATCCGGCCGGGAATCACGGCCGCGGCGCTCGCCGGCATGGTGCTGCTCTACGACTACGTGTTGAAACGTACGCCCGTCGCACCGCTGGCCATGGGCGCCTGCCGCACGCTGAATGTCTTGCTGGGCGCCAGCGCGGGGGCGATCGCGTGGCACACGATGCACGTCGTGATCGCGCTCGGCGTGGGGCTGTATATCGTTGGGGTGACGTGGTTCGCACGCACCGAGGCCTCGACGAGTCATCGCCCCCCTCTCACGGCGGCGCTCGCGACGATGTTGGCGGGCATCGCCATGCTGGCCCTTTACCCACATTGGTCGAACGATGCGCTCCCCGACTGGGCGCAACCTGTCTATGCCGAGAATCTGCCCGATCGTTGGCAACTACTGTGGCTGGTCTTGGGTGTCTTGATCGGTTGGCGCTGCGTGTGGGCGATCCTCGACCCGCAACCGTTTCGCGTCCAGTACGCCGTGCGGCAGGGTATCTTGTCGCTGGTGTTGCTCGACGCGGCGGCGTGCCTCGGCGTGCGGGGGACCGAAGCGGCCGTGATGATTCTGTTTTTGATCTTGCCGGCGATGTTTTTGGGGCGCTGGATCTATTCCACGTAAAGAAGTTTCGCGAGAGACGAACCCGAGGTCGAGCTAGCGATGTCCGCGCGAGTGATCCTGCTGTCGATTCCCGGCCTCCGCACCGAAGATCTGGCGGCGATGCCGCATCTGCGCGCCATGGCCGCCGCAGGGGAACAAGGAACGCTTGTTCCCAGTTTTCCCTGCGTCACGTGTCCCGTGCAGGCCAACATGACGACCGGTCGCTTGCCGCGCGAGCATGGCGTGATCGCCAACGGCTTCTACTACCGCGAGCGGCACGAATTCGAGATGTGGACCGCTTGGAACGAGTGCATCGAGGCGCCGCAGATCTGGGACATCCTGCATCGCGAGCGCCCCGGCACGACGTCGGCCGTGTGGTTTCCGCTGCACAGCAAAGGCTGCGGCGCGGACTACATCTGCACGCCGGCTCCCAAGCATAATCCCGACGGCACTGAATCGCTCTGGTGCTACACGCGGCCCGAGGACTTGTACGAAGAGCTCTTGCCGCGGCTCGACCACTTTCCGCTGCAACACTTCTGGGGGCCGCTGGCAAATATCTTTTCGACCGAGTGGATCGCCGATTCGGCCATCGAGGCGGCACGACGCTACCGGCCCGACTTCTTCTACATTTACCTGCCCCACCTCGACTACGCCGCGCAAAAGACCGGCCCCGACAGCGAGATTGCCCGCGTCTCGGTCGGGCAGTTGGACGAAGTCATCGGCAAGCTCCGCGCGGAAATGACAGTCGCTTACGGTGAGCCGGAGCCCCTGTGGCTCGTGGCCAGCGAGTACGCCATCGTTCCGGTCGATCACGTGACGTACCCGAACCGCGTCCTCCGTGAAGCGGGCCTGCTTACCATTCGCGAGGAAGTTGATGGCGAATATGTAGATCTCCACCGCAGCCGCGCCTGGGCCATGGCTGACCATCAAATCTCACACCTCTTCATCGAAGGGCGCGACGCGCGCGTCATCCAACAGGTCGTCGAATTGTTCACCGGGTATCCAGGCATCGCCGAGGTGCTGCACGGCCCAGGCCTTGCCCGCTATCAACTCGATCATGCCAACTGCGGCGACGTGGTCCTCGTCTCCGAGCCGCATAGCTGGCAGGCGTATTACTACTGGCTCGACGATGCCCGCGCCCCCGGCTTCGCGCGGAAAGTGGATATCCACCAGAAGCCGGGCTACGACCCGGTCGAGTTGCACGTTGACCTTGCCCGGTGGAGCATTCCACTCGATGCCACGCTGGTCCGGGGCTCGCACGGCGCGCCGGCGGTGACCGATCAGCAGCGGGGGCCGATCGTGGCCTCGCGGCAAGGGGTGCTGGGGACTCATATCGTGGCCGACACCGACGTGGCGGCCATCGTGCTGCGACAGTTCGGCGTGGACCCAGGTGTGGGGTAGTGTTCTGTCAAAGCCATCCATTCGGGCGGATACATCTTAACCCGAAGCGTCAGCGAGGGGATTTCTGCAAAGAACGTCGAGCAAAGTGTTCCCTCGCTCACGCTTCGGATTACGACTCAGCGAAAAGCGCAACTTCAAAACGGATGCTTCGGGTTAAGCCCCGAGTTCCGCGAATCCGCCCGCCCGGGGTCGATTTTTCTCTGCTACCGGCGAAGAATGCTCCAGGTGGCGGGCGCCGCCCCTTGCAGACGCCCGGGCCGCCATGTTTCCTTAAGGAATATGCCTGTCGCACCGATCGAGCCGACCGGGGCAGTAAGCTAACTTGGTTCATCCGACCTCAGTTGTCGACTTCCGACGAGGATCTCTATGAAGGCCCTGGCCTTGCTGAATAGTTTGCTGCGTACCTTCCTGGCGACGGCCCTGGCCGCGGTCCTGGGCTATGGCGCCTGGTTGGGCTATCAGACCTACCACGCGCACGAATTAGCGCTGCAAGCCAAGGACGAGGAGCTCGCCGAGCGCCAGGCGCAGATCGACGCCCTCGAGCTCGACGTGGCCGCCAAGGCTCAGCAGATCGAGCGTCTCGAGACCGCCATGCAACTGCTCAAGGTCGACGAGCGCGTGGCGCAGATCGTCGTGCTCGATCAGACGGCGCCGCGCGAAGGCGATCACGGCAAGACGCTGTTTCGTTTCAGCGAAGTTGACCAAGAGGGCAATCCCATCGGCGACGCCAAGACGATCACCATCGAGGGTGATATCGTCTATCTCGATGCCTGGGTCGTGAAGTACCTCGATGAACACGTCGAGCAAGCCGATCCACTGCGTGCCACGTCGGTCTGCTTGTTCCGGCGGATCTTCGGCGAGTTCCAGCAACCGACCGAAGGTTTTGTGATCGATGCGCAAGGCTCGCGTCCCTCCGCCTACGGCGGCGCCGAGATGTCAGACTTCGAGCGCGAAATCTGGGCGAACTTCTGGGAGTACGCCAACGATCCCGAGCGAGCCAGGGCGTCGGGCATCCGCGCCGCGCATGGCGAGGCCCCCTCGATCAAGCTGCAGGCCGGTAAATTGTACCGCGTGCAATTGCGCGCCTCGGACGGCTTGTCGATCGTGGCCGACGATCTGCCCGCCGCCTTGCGCGGCCCGGCGCTGTAGTGCGTTCCGACACCTTTCATGTGCGATACCACTTGTGAAAGCAGGCGCCTGGATCGAGGCCGAATAGCGCATCGCCGGAAGCCCCAACGGGGCGGACTAAGGTAGCCCCAGGGCAACGCAATGAGCGAGCTGTACCGCCTGGTTCGCGACAAGTTCCTGCGCCGCGTGCGCCGCCGCCTCCAACGCTGGCCCGCCTATGCCCTCCGCGGTCACCGACTGCTGCCGGGGGTGATCGCCTCGGGCGAGCGTGCCTATCGCTGTGCCGGCGGGCAGATTTATCTCGACATCCGCGAAAAGCCCTGGATTCGCACGATCGCGATCGAGGCCTTCGAACGCCCCAAAGTCCACGCCTTGGCCCACTTTCTGCGGCCCGGCATGACGCTCGTCGACGCCGGAGCGAACATCGGCTTCTTCAGCCTTGTCGCCGCACGATGCGTGGGGCCGACGGGGCGCGTGCTCGCCGTCGAACCCGAGCCCCTCAATCGCGCCCGTATCGCGCGGAACGTCGAGCTCAACGCCTACGCGAACATCGAAATCGTCCAGGTCGCCCTGGGCGATCGCAACGGCGAGGTCACCCTGCACCTGGCGACCGATCACGGGCATCACAGCCTGTTGGATTGCTCGCCCGATCGCGCGGGTAGTACGATGCTGGTGCCCATGCAAACGCTCGACGTGCTGCTCGCGTCGCGGAATATCGGCCGCGTTGACGTGCTGAAGATCGACGTCGAGGGATTCGAAGTCGAGGTGCTGCGCGGGGTGGCGGAAACGATTCGCTCGAACCCGGAGATCGTCATCCTGATGGACGTCCACGAATCGCTCGGCGTAAACGCCGCCGACGTGTGCGGTCTGATCGAGTCGTACGGACTGTCGACATACGAAGTCCGCGCGCCGTATAGCCGACCGACCTCAGCCCGCTGGCATCCTTTGGAGCTATTAGCGAAGCGCTCAACCAGGTGATCCGATGGCACGTCGACTATCTCTCGCCGCGGTGGCCGTTTTCGACGTCGCGATGCTACTTGCCATTGGCGCCGTAGCGTTCGGTTACTTTGGCCAGCGCACTTGGATGAACCTGAACGACCAGATCACCTTATGGACTCCACTCGCAGTCGCCGCGCTCGGCTTGGCCTCAACGATGTGGGTGCTGGGCAGATCGCTTCGTGCCGCATGGGTGACTTGTGGGGCGGTTTTTTTCGCCCTGCAAATCCAATTGGTAGTGATGGCGGCTTACTTGTCGAGTCATTATCACTTGATTGCCCACGATGGCACTGCTTACTGGGGGCTCATGTTCATTCCATGTCTGCTTGTCGGCGCACCACTTTTGTTCGCTGCACTGATGGTCGGCGGAAGCGCGGACATCATTCGCGCCGTTCGCAGAAGAAAATCCGACGCTTCAGTCGGTCAGGTACTCCGTACCTGACCCTGCTCGACATGGCCAACTCGAAGGATTGTCAGGTACGGCGTACCTGACCTACGAAACGAGCGGTCACTCGTCGTTCACTTCCCCGACCTCGCCCATGGCGGGCACCAGCTTGCCCAGCACGCCGCGGAGATCACGGAGCTTGATCGGCATCGACAGCACGAGACGATGGTCGCTCGTCTCGGCCTTGGCGCGCCAGGCAGCCTGCTTTTCGCCGAGCAACAACACGGCGGGAATGCCCCGCGTCGCCTCCTCGACCCCCAAGCGATTGAACGCCTCGAGCGCCGAGGCCCCCAACTTGCCGGTGCTGAACACCACGCAATCAGCCGCCTTGGCGTCGTTGGCAAAACGTCCCAGCGCCCGCTCGGGATCGCTGGTCAGCAGCACGCGGTAGCCGCAGCGTTTCAGGCCGTCGCGGAAGATGTCCTGCATGCGGCTATCCGATTCGACGAACATCAGTACCTTCCGCTGCGAGTCGGGCAGGAACTGGGCCGCCTGCTTGCGCTCTCCCTCGGTGATCTCGATGACCGGCTCGCCCGAGCCGGCCGCTTCGGTTTCGCCCGCCGAGAGCCTGGCCATGGCGATGTTCAGATCGACGAGCATCTCTCCCGGCGACTGGTAGCGCCGCGCGGGATCAAGCTCCATCGACTTATTGCACACGGCCGCCACGACCCGCGGAATCTGCGGATCGAGACGGTGGATCGGCACCACGTCGAGAAATCGCGATTTGGCCAGGCGCTGGATGCGCTCCTTCGTCTCCAGCAGCGCCGGCTGGCCGGAGAGCAGGTGGTAATAGATGCAGCCCAGGAAGTAGATGTCGCTACGGTTGTCGTCCTTGCGCACGCCGGTCGCCCGTTCGAGCCCCGCGTAGTCGATCGTGCGCGGATTGGCCAGTGGATCTTCGACCGATCCCTCGTCGGCGCCGGCCAGGCCGAAGTCGACCAGCTTCGCCTGGCCGCGGCTCGAGATCAGCACGTTGGTGAGCTTGAGATCGCGATGCGAGATGCCCCGATCGAAGGCATATTGCAGTCCGGCCGCGGTGTCGGCGATGAGGCGCGTCGCTTCGAGCGCTTCGACCTTTTTTCGAATGCGGATGAAGTCGCGCAGGTTGCCCCCTTCGACAAACTCGAGCACCAGGTAATGCTCGCGCCCTTGGGAACGCACCTCCAGCGTCGGCACGATGTTCGGGTGCCGCAGCGTGCGGCCCAACTCCCCTTCCTGCAGGAAATGCTCGACCTGGGTGGTGTCGTCGCAGTAGCGCTTGCGCAGTACCTTCAAGGCGACCACCTTGGCCGAGTCTTTGTGGACCGCGCGATACACCCGGGCAAAACTGCCGGTGGCCACGCGGTACAGGGCCTTGAAGTCGCCGTAGAAGAAGCCGGTGCGATCACCATTGAGCAACCGCTCGACCTGGTAGTTGGTCAGCAGCTCGCGCCGGACGAGCATCTGGAGAAACTCGTCTCCCGGCACGTCCTGCCGGCCGAACTCGCCCCACACCTCTTGCAACTGGCGGTCGCTGATGAGGTTGAGGTCCGTAACCCGCTGGGCAATTTGTTCGCCAGTAAGCTCGCCCATGCCAGGTATCGTCGTCGAAAGCGGTCCGGAAAGGGCCCGAGCGCCAGCGGGCCGAGATACGGGGCGCATAGCCGTGGGGGTGCGCCCGCCCTGCTCGAGCCCGGTTCCCCTAGCCCATTCATACTAGCGCCGATTCGCGCGCGCCGCAATCCGCCAATTGATGCGGGTAACAAGGGGCCCGTCAGGTACCCCGTACCTGACAATCCTCTGAGTTGGCCCCATTGAACACTGTCAGGTACGTGCGTACCTGACTTACGGGCCATTAGTTGCCGTGGGCGTCTTCCAGATAGGTGTAGCCGCGCAGCCCCTCTTCGTAGAAGCGGAGCAACTGCCCGGCCTGCTGGAAGTCGAGCTTCCCTTCGCGGACGGCCGTTTCGACATCGGTCCGCAGCCGGCGCACCAGCGCCGAGGGTTGAAACTCGACGTACTCGAGCACCTCGGTCACGGTGTCTCCCTCGATCACCGCGTCGAGCACCACCTCGCCATTGCTGTCGAGGCTGATGTGTACGGCGTTCGTATCCCCCAGCAGGTTGTGCAGGTCTCCCAGGATCTCCTGGTAGGCGCCGACGAGGAACACGCCCAGGTAGTAGGGGTCGCCGTTAAACTGGTGCAGCGGCAAGGTCCGCTTCACGTCGCGCAGGTCGATGAACTGGTCGATCTTGCCGTCCGAGTCGCAGGTAATGTCTCCCAGCACGGCGTGCCGCGTGGGGGGCTCGTTCAAGCGATGAATGGGCATCACCGGGAAGAGCTGCTTGATCGCCCAACTGTCGGGAATCGACTGGAAGAGCGAGAAGTTGCAAAAATAGGTGTCCGAGAGCATGGCGTCGAGTCCCTGCAACTCCTCGGGCACGTACTCCATCTGCCGCACGAGCGATTGCAACTTGCGGCAAATGGCCCAGAAGATGTTCTCCGCGCGGCTCCGCTGGAGGAGGGGCAGGTAGCCGCCGTTGAACAGGTGCATCGCCATCTCGAGCGCCTGCTGCGCGTCGTGGAACCCCTCGAGCGCGTTGCGCGTCGTGAGGTTGCGATATGTCCCCAGCAGATCGACGAGGGGCTGCTCGAGCGACTCCTCGTCCACCTCGGTCGGAATGCCGTTCTCCCCCTGCCCCGACACGCCCAACACGTTGAACACGAGCGCCGAGTGGTAGGAGACGATCGCGCGTCCACTCTCCGAAATGATGTTCGGGTGGGGAATGCCCGCCTCGTCGCACACCGTCTGCACGTGGTAGATCACGTCGCCGGCGTATTCCTCGAGCGTGTAGTTCACGCTCGATTCGAAATTCGTCTGCGAGCCGTCGTAGTCGACCCCCAGTCCGCCCCCGACGTCGAGATACTCGAGCCCCGCGCCGGCCCGGGCGAGCTCGGCATAGACGCGAGCTGCTTCGTTGAGCGCCTCTTTGATGTGGCGGATGTTCGGCACCTGGCTGCCGAGATGGAAGTGGAGCAGCTTGAAGCAATCTTCCATGCCGTGCTGCTTGAGCTCGTCGAGCGCTCGCAGGATTTCGGTCACCGTGAGCCCGAACTTCGAGCGGAACCCCCCCGACGACTTCCAACGCCCAGCACCGGCGGTGGCCAGCTTGACGCGCATGCCGATCTTCGGCCGCACGCCTACCTTCGCCGCATACTCGAGAATCAATCCCAGCTCGGTATACTTCTCGACGACCGGGATGATGTTGCGGCCGATCTTCTGCGCGAGCATCGCCATCTCGATGAACTCGGCATCCTTGAAGCCGTTGCAGATGATCGGCGTGTCGTTCGATGCCACGGCGACCACCGCCAGCAACTCCGGCTTCGAGCCCGCCTCCAGCCCGAAGCCGAGCGGCCGGCCGAACTCGACCACCTCTTCGACCACCTGGCGCTGCTGATTCACCTTGATCGGGTAAACGCAGGCGTACTTGCCGTGGTAGTCGTTCTGCGCGATCGCCGTCTGGAAGGCATCGTGAATATCTTGCAGCCGATGCTTCAAGATATCGCCGAAGCGAATCAGGATCGGCAACTGAATGCCGCGCAACTGCAGGTGATCGATCAACTGCTTGAGATCGATCGCGCGCTGCGGATTCTTCTCCGGATGCACGCAGACGTTGCCCAGGTCGTTGACGGAAAAGTATCCTTTGCCCCAGCGCTGCACCTCGTACAACTCCGAGGCATCGAGCGCCGACCAGGACTTGACCGTATCGAGCGTCAGCTTGTTCGAACCGATAATAGTGCTCATAGCCTGTTAATGATAGCGGCTTTTCCCCTAGCGTCGAGACTCTCATGACGACCCGCCTGAACTGGCAATCCCCCCGCGCGCCGAGCTGCTGGCACGCCTGCGCGGCGCTCGCCACAGGCGCGTCGCTCGTCGATCCAGCGCTCGCCCAGGCACTCGCGATCCCCCTGGCCGAACTGAGCGCCGCGATCGAAGCCGCCGGCGCCACGCCGCGCGATTTTCTGGCGCAGCTTCCCCCCCTGTGCCTGGACACGGCCAGCTCGCGCGAGCTGGCGCTGCTAGCGCTCACCAGGTTGCTCGGTCGAGAGAAAGCGAACGCCTCGGCCGAGTCGCTCGCCGGTTGCCTGGGCGCCCTCCGGCGCGCCTACGACGAACGGCGTCCCAAGCTCGACGAAGAGCTGTCGTTGCGCGCCGGCCCCCTCACCGAACAGTGGCAGGCGCGCGGTCCTGGGCTGCTCGCCGCGATCCGGCGACTGGCCGAACCGGAGCTCTTGCCGCCGGAGGCGAAGGTGATCCTCGTCGAACCTGCATTGGGAGGAGGCGGAGAGGCGTTTCCTCGTTCGAACGTCGTGACGTTCGAGGCGCTGTTGGCGAACCCCGAACCGCGGCTCCCCGAGGTGCTGCGCCTGTCGTGGCTCGTCGCGCAGTTGAATCTCGACCTGCCGCGCTACGCCGACCACCTGCACGCCGCGCGACTGCACCGCGCGGCGCGCCTCGCGCTCGTGCCGCTGGTGCTGGCGGCGGCCGAAGACGTGGAACTCGCACGCGCCGATTGGGAGATGTTCGCCCTGGCATTGTCAACCTGGCACGTACACGAATCGGAACCGCAGCGCGTGGCTCCGCTCCTCGACGAGTGGTGGCAGACCTACCGCGACTCGCGCCCCGCGCTAACTGCCTCCTTCGTGGCACTCGATCGTATGCTCGACCCAGGCTAGCTCGTGCTGCGACGGGTTGCCCGGAAGGAGACGACCGCGGTCGGCACGGTCGTCCGGCGTGGTCGAACCACCGGGGCGCCTCTGGGACACTTGGGATGCCTTTGTCAGAGACCGAACTCCGGTGGCCGGCAGGTGCCGCTTTAGTCGGCTGCCGGCGGGCGGTAAAATGCCGGGTATGAGTTCCCTGCAGGGTCATCTACTGATCGCCGCGCCCCAACTGCTCGATCCGAACTTCCTGCGGACCGTGGTGCTGATGGTGCAACATTCGTCCGAAGGCGCCCTGGGCCTCGTGCTCAATCGCCCCACCACGGCTACCATCAAGCAGGCCTGGGAACAGGTGCGCGACACCGGCTGCGTGCGCGACGATCTGCTCCGCTGGGGTGGACCCTGCCAGGGACCGCTGACGGCGCTCCACATCACACCGCAACTGGCCGACATCGAAGTCCTCGAGACGGCCCTCTTCTTCTGCGGCGAACCCGACAAGCTCACCACCCTGGTCGACGAGCCAACCTACCAGGCTCGCTTCTTCGTGGGCTACGCCGGTTGGGGCCCCGGCCAGCTCGAGTCGGAGATGGAACAAGGGGGCTGGCTCACCATGCCGGCCAGGCCCGAACACGTCTTCAGCGACGACACAGACCTGTGGCAGCACGCGCTGAAACAAGTGGCCCAAGGGCAGCTACTGTCAGCGATCAAGGTAAAGCACGTCCCGCCCGATCCTTCGCTGAATTAGAGCTGCAGCGAGGCTTCTGTCCGGGTAATTGCGTAGAGGTGCCACGATGGCCTGCACGTCAACGCAATTGCTTCCGGCGATCTGAGTTCAACCGGTTGAAATGCGCCGGCAACCATGCTCCGCAGCGGCGTGGCCCGGCCTAAAAGGGGACCGTGACTTTGTACTGAACGACCGTTTGGCCCAGTGCCACGCCCTCGATTTCGACACGCCTGGAGCTAGCCTTGCCGTCTACGATAACGAGCAATTCGCCCTCTGTGCCCGGCGGCAATTCACACTGCTCTGCGAGCACGAACGTGCAACCGTTCGATTTCGCAAGGGGAATGCGTCTCTTGTTGACGACGAAGTACCCCTCTACATCAGCAGAATAGCCGTCGCTG
>JAHBXR010000034.1 GCA_019636335.1 Pirellulales bacterium | reverse complement strand
CACAGAACCCGACGCCTTCGTGCAGCACGAAAAAGCATAACAGCCGCCGCGAACGTGGCGGCAGCAATCACGAAATGGAAAGTTGAGTCTTCTGGCCTCGGGCCAGATCCGGTGTTATTACGCGAGATTGTGTGAAACCCAGTAAGCAAGTAGAGGAGCGACATCAGCGTGCAGAAGACTCCAGCCGCAAGAATTGCCAACGGATACAAACGATGACCGCCCGAATAACTACGCGGAGCCTCATAGGGATTGTCAGTTACAGTTTGGCTTGGCTGTGAAGTGATTGAGGCGGCTTCGACACCTTCCATCGTCGTCGACATGCCTGCTCTCCAAAACAGTGAAATGCACCAGGTAATTAGCCAACCCACAGCACCAAGCACTGCGACAGCCAGCGCGACGATTTCACCGAAAAAGGATACCGAAAAAATCAGCGAACCAGGGCCAAAGTTGAGACCTTCGGCCGCGCCGGAAAGACGCCAAAAAAAATCCGCCGCGAGCAAAGCAGTAATGATCGCGGACAGAACGGCAAACGTGACGATTCCACTGAGGAAAACTCGTTTCCAGAGTCGGAGTATCGCAGTTCCTGATGCTGTGCGACCGCCGGTCTGCTTCGTCGGAACTGATGGAATTGCGGACATAATTGCGTTCATCGCGTTCGGTCATTGATCGCTTCCGGCAAGCAAACAGCTCTTGCACCGTTCATTCATGGATCATTGGATTCATCCACAGATGAACGCAGATTTACGCAGATGAGAAAGGCGACCGATCTTGTCTGATCTGCGTGAATCTGTGTCCATCTGCGGATGAATCCCGATAGGCACATAGGTACTCAGTCGGTTCCGCCGATGAACACAGAGTTCAAAAGCCCGAAGAACCTCTTGTTTTGTACCCTATCACGGATCACAGTCGAGTTCATTCTTTTCCAGACCTGAGTTTGGCGGCAAAGGACGTTGCGGCGACCATTGTGACGAGCGTACCAGTCGTTTCCATTCGAGATTTGGTTTACCAAAGTTCAGCAGTAATCCCACCTCTTTTCCTGTTGCCTTCAAATAGTTGAGAAGCTGAGCATCTTCAATGTTCGTCAGGCCAGCCAAGGCCTTGAGTTCAACAATCAGTTCGTTGAAGCAGACAAAATCAGCCTGGTAATGGGTAAGCAGCCTCTGACCTTTGTAGAACAGAGGCAGACCGACTTCCCTGGCGCGAACGGTATTCCACGAGCGGTCATTTCCAGCGCCAACATCTCTTGATAAACCGACTCCAAGAATCCGCAACCAACTTCTGTTTGAACCTCCATCGCCGCGCCAATGACGGCATACGTCCGAGGATCGCGTATCTCGCTCATTGCATCACCTGCCCCAGCATCATGAAATATTCTGACCACCTCGATTCAATGCACCTTTCACCAGACCGACGCCGCAAATCATTATTCATGCCTGCGCAGCGGATGAGCCCAGCGCGGCGTCCGACCAGCGCCGGTCGGGCTTCCGCTGGTCGCCCTCGGGTCATCGGCGGCGCAGGGATCAATAACGCCGTATCTGCGTCCATCTGCGCGTATCTGAGGATCAAACACCAATCGCATTCAGAAGTATCCACAGATGCGCGCAGATGAACGAAGGACGCGACGTTTCAACGCCAAGACTCTGCCATCCTCCCGCATTAGTCTCAATAAGGTCCCGCGACGAATCTTGGCCGCCATCCCTTGGCATACAACCGCACGGCTGTACGCCATCTTGAGAATGATCGTGCCTGCCGCGCGCACCACCAACGGCAACCTTTCTCAAAGCATCAAAGTTCGCGAACACTAGACGTCTGTTTACCACTGACCACTCTACCGCGGTCCGGCCGAGGCGCGAGTACCGCCTTGATCGCGGCGCTTTGCGTGGGCCGGCTTGTTGGCGATGCGGGGGGACTCCCCTGCCCTGCCCTGGACGCTGCTGTTGCTTTCGACCGACATGCCTGCGTCGTCATCCCCTTCGCGGCGGTAGTCGCGTTCCAACGTCATTCGCACCAGTCGCGGCGAGATGAACGCCATATTGCCGAAGAGCATCACCAGGCCGAAGGTGACCATGCCCATGCAGATGGCGATGCCCAAGTGCAGCGGCACGGCCAGGCCGATGACAATCGGCCGGGTCCAACGGGGCCAGACCAGGGCCCAGTAGGTCAGCTCCCAGAAGAGCGAGATCTGCGTCATCAGATTGATGATGAGCGGATAATGCACGAGCCACAGCATGTCGAGCGACTGGTACTCGGCGTTGGCGAAGGCCCCCCACAACGCGGTCCCTTCCCACCAGCTCGGGCCCATCAGCTTCGAGATGCCCGCGAAGAAGTAGATCACGCACATGTGGAGCTGAATCAGGCGGATGCCGATGTTGGCCGAGATGCTCGGTGTCACCTCGGGCAAGCTCCCCCCTGCCCTGCGTCGCGCCAACCAGCGATCAAGCGAATAGCGCGCGCCGCTGGGTCCGATCATCAGGTACATCGCCAGCATGGCGTTGATCTGATCGAGCCCGAACAAGGCGCCAGGAACGCGATTCACGTAGGCCACGGTGAGCAGATACGACAGCACCGCAACCACACGGGTGTAGAGCCCCAGCGCGAACATGGCGAAGATGGCCAGGGCCGCGAAATGGACCGTCCAGAGAATCGCCGGCGATTCGATCCACCAGAAGCAGCTCCATGCGTACCCGTCGCGATGGAACGTGGCGGCGGCCTGCGGCGAGATCCAACTGTGCGGACCGAAGAAGTCGTTCAAGCCCAGCGTCCACACGGCGTGCGTGTAGAACAACATCGATCCGGCCAGCACGCGAAGCAGCGAATACGTGGCTGGGTCGGTCGGGGTGAACCAGAACCGGTTCCAGCCGCGCACCGTTTCGCGGCCCAGGTCGCGGCAATAGTCGGTCACGAGGTTCACGTTTTATTCCTCGTGAAGGTGCCGAGCGTGCGCTCTTCGTAGAAACGCTCGTCGCGCAGCGTGGCGCCGTCGATGATCGCCTGCGGAGGCGGAATCAGATGGCGGCGCAACACCAGGGTCACCTTGGTGGCGTCGAATTCATCGAGCAGATGGCCGGCGTAGCTGGCCGCGTAGGCCTTTTCGATCTCCGATTCGGGAGGCGAGGCATTGATAAACTCGCTCATCATGAAGTGCCGGTGATAGAACAGTCGCGGCTGATGCTCGGCCAGGTTCGGAAAAATCCCCTCGCGCGTGGTGCCGTCGGGCAATTCAGCCACGTAGCGAATCAAATGGCTGGGGCCCGGTTCTGGCGCGAAGAAGTGATATCCGTGGTTGAGATAGGCGGCTTCGAGATAGGGGCGCAGCGCACGCCACAAGTAGCCGCTCAACATCGAAGAGGGTTCGACCGAAAACGGGCCGGCGAACACCGCTAATAGATGAACGGCGAGCGCAACGCTGATCGCGACTTTCCAGCTCGTGCTCAAGGTGGGCACTTGAGGAAGGGACGATCGCGCGGCAGACGTAGAGGGGGTGGGATTGGGCATGGCTACAACTCTTATCGGCCGGACCCCGCCCTGCCGCCGCAGAAACGCGACGCGTCCACAGATGCCGGTTCGGTGACACAAGTTTGGCAAACTTTGACGGTCGTTGCCAAGCGGCAGGGGGGAGGAAGTTTCTCCCGGTGTGACAAAACGAACCGGCTTGTCACACCCGGTCGGAGTGGTGGCGTTGGGAGAGATGCTCCCCACCCTGAGCCCGCTGCCCCGCGCGTTCGATGCTCTGCTCGAGTCCGGTGCGTCCATGAAAAAGCCCTCGCTTGGGCAGCCTGCCCGAGCGAGGGCTTAGATAGCTAGCGACTTTCGACCAGGCCACCTCCGCTGCGGCCCTCCTCGTGGTCGACGCTGCATTCCTTTTCGCAAACTAGCGGTTGATCGCCTGAGCGACCTCGGTGGCGTCGAAGTCGATCATCACCGAGCGGGCTTCACCGGCAGCCAGCGAGACGTTCGTCTCCTTGCTGAGGGTCTGGCCATCGCGGTTCAGCTCGACGCGGATCGAGTAATCGTTCCACTCGCCGCCGTTGGGCAGCTTGGTGGTGGCGAACTCGCGAACCTCGCCGGTCGACTTCGTTTCCTGGCCGGCCAGGAAGACCTTCGCGTCACTGGGGACGCGGAGGATGAGCGAAGTCTTCAGCGGCTGTCGGGCCACGTGCTCGGCCTCGCTACGATCGAAGGCAAAGGCGAGATCAGCCACCTGGCCGCCGCCGACCTTGATCGTCTTCGTGTTGGTTTCCGTCTTGCCGTTGCGGACCAGTTCCGCGCGGACCTCGTAGGTGTAGGTCGCGTTCGGATCGAGGCCTCGCGAGATGAAGCGACGGACCGTGCCCGTGCTGGTGGTCGGACGATCGTTGACGAACACCTTGGCGTCCGCCGGGACCGAGACCGACAGCATCATGCTCGAGTCGTCGAGGTTATAATTAATGTCATTCGTAGCGGGAGCCGCGTCAGCCGGAACCGTCTCTTCAGCCGGCACGCTTTGCACTTCGTAACCGCCGGGCAGGCTGCCGTAACCGTGCGAGCCGCCACCCGAGCCGTACGAACCGCCACCGCTCGAACCCCACGAGCCGTACGAACCGGTGCCGTAGCCGCTGCCCCAACCAGCGGCAACCGCGCCGCCCGAGGAGCCACCGCTCGAACCCCAGCTACCGCCCGACGAACCGCCGGAAGAACCGCCCGACGAGCCACCCGAGCAACCGCCCGAAGAGTGGTGCCAACGGCGATGGTGGCGCCAGCCGCCCGAGCTACCGCCGCTCGAACCCCAGCTACCGCCCGACGAACCGCCCCAAGAGCCGCCCGACGAACCACCCGAGCTACCATGCCAACGCCAGAAGGCGTTCGCTTGCGGGGCATCGACAGCAAACGCTGCCACCGCTACCGCCGCACCCAACAGAATTCGTTGCAAGTTGAGACCAGACATTCGTTTCTAGCTCCATGTCACGAGTCTAAGGTCGAAGTCGCTATCGTCCGCAAAACATACCAACGATAGCACGTAATTCAAGCAACATGCGTAGTTTTTTCCGGTCTCGTAGAGTGGGATGCATGCGTTGGACTGTTTCCATAAATGCTTGATTGCAAATGCCTTACGTGCCACGTTAGCGTGGTGTTTTCCGGACATTCCGATTGTAACGGCAAGCTAGCAGTTGTGGCGAAAGCACCCCCTGCCAGCAGTTTTGAAAACAGCAACTCAGGCGGTCAGCCGCCTGAGCCTGGCGAAGCAGACAGTGGATGCTAGCGAGGCTCAAGCGCGGGATCGGGACGCGGCTCCTCCCCTGCCCTGCTCCGCGAGTTGGCCTCTGATCCGCTGGGAAGCCGGCCTATAATCCGCGCCCCTTTGTTGTCTCATTCATGCCCCAAGCTGGGCTTGCAGTTCGGCCCAAGATCGCCATGACGTCCACGCTCTGGCTCGCGCGCTTTCCCTGGTCGCTGTTGGCGATCGTGATGCTGCTGGCGGCGCTAGGATGGATTGGCATCGCGCGGGCCGAAGACCTTGCCGCCACGCCGGGTCGCTATCTGCCTCGCCAGTTGGGCTGGTCGATTGTCGCGCTCGTTGCCTTTCTGGCGATGACGCTTCCCAGCTACCGCGTGCTCGGCCGGTGGAGTTATGCGGCCTTTGGTCTGGCGATCGTGTTGCTCGTGGCGGTGTACTTCTTTCCCCCCATCAATGGTGCGCGCCGCTGGATTCGCCTCGGTCCGGTCGGTCTGCAGCCTTCGGAGTTCGCGAAGCTCGCCTTCGTCGTCGCGCTGGCGCGCTATTTGATGTACCGCGAAAACTTCCGGACGCCGCGAGGACTCGTCGCGCCGTTTCTGGTGGCGCTGGTGCCGCTGGTGCTCATCCTGCGCGAACCCGACCTGGGCACATCGCTCGTCTTCGTGCCGGTGTTGTTCGTCATGCTGTACGTCGCCGGGGCAAGACTGCGCGACTTGCTGCTTGTTGCCTGCCTGGGGGTGCTCGTGAGCCCCTTGCTGTGGACGCAGATGAGTCGCGAGCAGCGCTCGCGCGTGACGGCGTTGTTCGAGCAAGCCGGCCCTGATGCCCGCCCCACGGACGACACGTTCCAGTTGCGACAGGGCAAGCAGATGATGGCCCTGGGGGGCACGTTCGGAAACTGGCTGGCGGGCGACGAAGCGATCGAAGCCGCCGGCATCCATCTGCCCGAGGCACAAACCGACTTCGTCTTCAGCTTGTTGGGAGAACGATTGGGCCTGGCCGGAACCGGCGGGGTGCTTCTGCTGTATTCGTTGCTGATCTGGCGCTGTACGAGTGTCGCCAGCACGACGCGCGAACCGTTCGGGCGACTCGTCGCCGCTGGTGTTGCAGGCTTGATCGGTTGCCAGGTGTTGATCAACACGGCCATGACGGTCGGCCTCGCCCCGGTCACGGGCTTATCGCTACCGTTCGTCAGCCATGGCGGATCGGGCATGTTGGCGCACGCCCTGGCGCTGGGATTGCTCGCCAATATCGCGATGCGACCCGGCTATGAAGTGGGCCGCGAGCCCTTTCGCTTTGCCGCGGCCGCCTGATGGTGCGTCTCGGCGTTGTGCTTCAGTCTCGTCTTGCCTGCGAGGCCAACCATTGGAGCTCGCTGCGCGCCAGGAGCGCGTAGCTCGCCACTCCCACGCCGATCTCGATGGCCAGCAGTACCGGCAAGGGGGCATCGAACGAGGCCAGCAACGCGCGACGCAGCGCCAGCACCACGAGCGCCATCGAGCAGGACGCGAGGAGCGGTCGGCGCACCGCGCGGAACCCATCGGCCAGTGGCAATCCCACCGTGGCAAAGCAAAACCAGAGATAGGGCGCGAGCACGACAACCACCGCCAGCGAATAGCCGCCGGCGATCCATTGGGCCGCTTCGACTTCGCTCCCCCCGCCAAAGTAGGTGGCGAAGCCCCAGCCGGCCGCGATCCCCTGCACGATCACCAGCAGCAAGAGGGCCGCGGCCAGCATCAAGCGATCGGCACGTCCGGCCGAGGCAAACACGCTGCCCGCGATATTGATGAAGCCCTGCGCGAGAATCAGGAGCGCGAAGACGCGTAGCACTTCGCCGGCGGGGAGCCATGCTGTTCCGCCCAGCACCACCAGCGCGTCGGTCGCCACGAGCGCCACGCCGAATCCGATCGGCAAAAGCAGCACCGCCACCAGTCGATAGAAGACGAGTACCAAGGAGCGATATTGCTGCGCATCGCGCGCGGCGCGACCCAAGGCCGGCAGCATGACGCCACTGGCGGAAGTCGTTACCGCCAGCACCGGCTTCATCGCCAGATTGAACGCCTGGCTGTAATAGCCTAGCGCCGTGGGGCCGAACACGGCGCCCACCAGCACCTTGTCGAGGTTTGTGCCGAGAAAGAACAACACGCTGCTCGCGGTGTAGTATCCGCCGAAGTGCAACAGTTCGCGTACCGGCGCGCGCCGGGTGGGCGCGTGCGGTCGCCAGGGCTCGGCGATCCAGACGATGGCGGCCAGCGCCGCAAGCTCGACATACTGCGCCGCGACGAGTGCCCAAACCCCCGTGCCCGCGACGGCTGCCACGATGCCGGCCAGGGCACCGGCGATTTGTCCGGCCAGCCGCAGACCATGGACCCGCGCAAGCTGCAGACGCCGTTCGAGAAGCGCCTGATGTTGTGCCGACAGGGCGCCGATCAGGGCTGTGCCCCCCAACGCGACCGTAAGCCAAAGCAGGCTACGCGCCTCGTCGGCCGAGAGCATACTCCGGACGTCGTAGAGCCAGACGAGCACGGGCGCCAACAAGGTGGCGACGATGGTCGTCGCCGCGCCGAGCACCACATTCATCCAGAAGAGCGCCGAGACCTGTGCCGAACTGATCTCGACACGTCCCACCGTGGCGACGTTCAACCCCAATGTCGTGAACAATCGCAGAAAGAGCACGAGCGGCAAGACCATGCCGAGGAGGCCGAAATCGCTCGGGGCGAGCAGGCGGTAGAGAATCGCCAGTTGAGCGAGCGACACAAGCTGCGAAGCGACCTGGGCGGCCACGGTCGCCCGGGTGCCGCTACGAACCGCCCGCTTCAACCCGTCGGGCGAAAAGGAAGGATCCAGGCTCGGCGTCTGCTGGGGCTCGCGGTCCATCACCCACGCGTCGCGAGTGGATCGAGTAGTCGTGAAACTTCGTGCTGACCCCCGGCAATATAACGGAAGTGGCGTCGCTTCGCACGGCGGGCGATCCCACGGCGCTCGCGACACTCCACTACTACCGGCCGGCGTTCATGTCTTGATCCAGGCTTTCCAGCACGCCGATCAGACCGCTGGGGCTCATCACGTCGGCATCGACGGAGAGGATGCTGTTCCCCTTCGATGGCGCGAGGAACTCTTTCAGTTCGAGCGCCGCGGGGGCCGTGAGCAGAATGAGCGCCGCGGGGGCGAAGCAGAACATGAGGGGAAAGACGAGCTTCACTGGCGCCTTGTTGGCGCGCTGAATCGCAAGTTGCTTGCGACGGACGCGCAGGTGATCGGCCTGCGTGTGCAGCGAGCCAGCCAGGCCGGTGCCGAGCCGGTCGCCGCGCGTCAGCAGGTTGGCCAACTGTCGCGCTTCGACGATGTCGACGCGCGAGGCGAAATCGGCGAGGGCCCGCGACAGGCTCCCCATTTCCGCCTGACGGCGCAAGATGCGCAGCTCTTCGGCCAGCTCGCGGTGGGCAGTCAATTGACGACTGACCTGTTCGAGGCTCGTGCCCAGGCTCATGCCGCCGCTGGTACACATGCTGAGCATGTCCATGGCGTCGGGCAAGGCTTGCCGGATGCGGGCCACGCGGCGTCGGCGGCGGAAGAAGACGTACAGTCTCGGTACGATCGAGAGAGCCGCCGCCACGAGACCGCCGAGCACGAGAATGCCGAACGTGTGCGTGCCGTCCGAGGCGACGGCAAGGACTCCGGCCGTGACTAGCGGCACCAACAACAGCACGAAACGGGCGGCATAGATCCAGGTGGCCGCGTGGGGACTATAGAGTCCCGCTCCCCGCAACAATTGTTGGAAGTCGCGACGCTCTTTCTTTGATTCGGGAATCTGCGCGGCCAGGGCCGGCGCCAAGCTTCCCAAGACGCCTCTCGGCTCGTCGCTCTGATCGGACTCCTCGGGCGAGATCTTTTCCAGGCGCAGATCGACTGGCTTCCTCTTTCCCTGTACCGTGCGCAGGGCAAGCCAGGCCAAAGCCAGCGTGGCGACGAAGGCGCCAAGAGGAATCAACCAGCCATGGACGAGATCGATATCAAGCAACATTAGTGTCTCTAGGTCGAAGGTAGGTCAGGTACCCCGTACCTGACAGGATTTCGGGCGGCTCCAGCAAAAGATCGGATGGCTCAATAATTCATCCGCAACACGCGCCACACCCACACCATGCCGATCAACTGCAACGCGCCGGCGATGCCCAGCAGGGGCACCCCCCAAGGATGCTTGAGGAACATCTCGAGATACTCGGGCTGCATCCACGACAAAAGCCCGACCGCCACGATCGAACCGATGACGAGCCCCATCGCCGAGAGCATGCTACCCGACGTCACCGCCTTCAGATGCCCAAAGAACTCGTGGCGATCGCGGGCAGCGACCGCCAGCCGTTCGATGAGCGTGGCCAGATTGCCGCCGGCCGTGCGATGGACGAGCACCGCGGTGGCAAAGATACGAAACTCGGGCATGGGGACGCGTCGCACCATGCGATCGAGCACCGCCACCGGCGTATGTCCCAACTTGAGTTGTGATGCGGCGCAGCCGAACTCTTCGTTCAACGGCCAGGGAGATTCCGCCGCGACCAGCTCCGAGGCCTGCTCCAGCGTGCGCCCCGAGCGGACACCGTCGGCCAGCAACTCGAGCGTCTCGGAAAGGTGCATGCGCATGGCTCGTCGCCGGCGAAAACGTCGCAACAAGAACCAGCCGATCGGCCAGACGGCTCCCAGCACGAGCCCCAACGCCGCGAGCAGAAAGTTTTCGAAAAAGACGAGCGGAACGGCGCAGAACACTACGGCCGAGCCCGCCACCAGAGACAATGCCTGAGACATCGAAAGGCCGACGCCCGACTGGTCGACCAGCTCGACGAAGGCGCGATCGAAGCGGTTGGCCGGCTCGTCTTCGATCGTCGCCCTAGAGAGCGCGAGTGACGAGTCGACGTCGACCAACAATCGCCGCTCGAGGCGGTCGCCGCGCCGGCGGCGCAGATCGGCCACCAGCAGTCCACCGGTGGCAGTTAGCGCCGAGGTGGCGGCAAAGCAGAGGATAGCCACGATTGTCAGGTTCAGCATGGGCTATTTCTCCCCAAGGCTTGTCGTGCGCTGCACCGAGAACACCGCCGGTTCGACGGCGGTCTCCGCGGCCGTGAACTGATCGCGGCGGTATTCGATACCCAGTTCCTCGAAGCGGCGGACGCACTGGGGCGTGTGACCCGTCGCGACGAACTCGCCGCGCGTGCGACCCGATTCGTCGACCCCTTGCTGCTGGAAGCGGAACAGGTCTTGCATGACGTACTCGCCATCGGCCACGCCGGTGATTTCACTGACGCGGGTCACGCGACGCACACCCCCCTGCAAGCGCGCCACGTGTACGACCAGCGTGATGGCCGACGCGATGTAACGCCGCACGACCATGACGGGCAGGTCGAAACCGGCCATGCTGACCATCACCTCGAGACGTGACAAGGCGTCGAGTGTGCCGTTGGCGTGAATCGTGGTGAGCGAACCCTCGTGGCCCGTGTTCATTGCCTGGAGCATGTCGAGGGCCTCGCCGCCGCGTACTTCGCCCAGGATGATGCGGTCGGGACGCATGCGGAGGCTGTTTCGTACCAGGTCTCGCGACGTCACTTCGCCGGTGCCTTCGGCACTGGCGGGGCGTGTCTCGAGCGAGACGACGTGTCGCCGCTGCAATTGCAGTTCGGCGGAATCCTCGACCGTGACGAGTCGCTCGCCGGCGGGAATGAAGCGCGACAGGCAGTTCAGCAGCGTCGTCTTGCCGGCGCCGGTACCGCCGCTCACCAGAATGTTGACACGCGCTGCAATCGCGGCCTGCAGAAAATCGACAATCTCGTGAGACAGCGAACCGTAACGCAGCAGGTCTTCGAGCTCGAGCGGCTTGGCGCCGAAGCGACGAATCGAGAGCGTGGGTCCACGCAGGGCCAACGGGGGGATGATCGCGTTGACGCGCGAGCCATCGGGGAGTCGCGCGTCGACCATGGGCGACAGCTCGTCGATGCGGCGTCCGACGCGGGCAGCCACGCGCTGGATGATCTGCAACAAGTGGGCGTCGTCGGCGAAGAGGGCGTTCGTCTCTTCCAGACGGCCGTGACGCTCGACGAACACCTCGTGCGGTCCGTTCACCAGGATATCGGTGACTGCCGGGTCGCGCATGAAAGGCTCGAGCGGCCCGAGACCGAACGACTCGGCGAGCAACTCATCGACCAGGCGTTCTTGATCGACGCTGGAAAGCGCCTCGCGGCGCGAAGCGAGCAGCTTCTCGGCGGCGTGCCGAATGTGGACGCGGAGACGCGGCTCGTCCATCTGGCCGATGCGTCCCAGGTCGAGCGAATCGATCAGCTCGCGATGCAGCCGGGTCTTCAGCCGCTGGAAGTCCGCCTCGAAGGCGTCTGTCGCCGTCGAACGTGGCACGGTGGGGGCGTCGGTCGCAGAACGAAAGGCAAGCATGCTGGGCGTCATGGTGATGACTCTTGGTAATTGGTCTCTGCGATGAAAAGTGGCACAGGCTGCCAGCCTGTGCTTTTCGATGTATTGTCGCTCTCAGCACAGGCCGGCGGCCTGTGCCACTGCTCTGCTCTACACATTCTGAGCGAAGGCGTTGAAGCTCCGCGCGAGCAGCGAGAAGCGAGATGTCACGGCCGACACGGGCACCCCCTGGTTCACGGCGCGGTTCATCGCGGCATCGTCCTCGGGGAGCGACGAGAAGACCTTGATCCCCAGGATCGATTCCGCCTTGTCGGCCGTGACCTGTCCGCGATTGCCGCAACGGTTGAGCACCAGGCGGAAGCGATCTCGTGACAAGCCGAGCATGCTAGCCGTTTCGAGGGCCCAACGGGCGCGTCGCAGGCCGGGCACGTCCGGTCGGACTACTAGGGCAACGAAGTTCGACATCCGCATCGCCTCGACCTGCTCTTCGTCGAAGGTATGCGCCAGGTCGAGCACCGAGATGGCGTACATGCGGCGCAGCAACAGGAGCACCTGCCGCACGGCCGTGCGGTGCAGATGGCTGTCGACCAGGCCGCCACCCGCCGGATAGCCGGCCTGCGCGAGCACGTGTACGCCACTGTTGTGTGGAGTCATCGAGGCGGCGAGCATCTGACGATCGAGGCGTTCCCAGGCGCGACAGACGTGGTCGAGCGTGTGTTGGGGATCGAGATCCAACAGCAGCGAGAGATCGCTCGGCGTCGGATGCAGGTCGACGAGCGAGATCTTGCCCGGGCGTTTGGCGGCGAGCCGCGCGGCCAGATTGACCGCGACGGTCGAGACGCCGACACCGCCGTTGGGCGAGAAGATCGAGACGATCTTGCCCGGCGCCTGATGGCGGTCGAAGCTCTTTTCGAGGCGGACCAGGGCGTCGCTCAGATCTTCGCGGAGCCGCGTGATGTCGAGATACTCGCGTACGCCGGCAGCCATCACCTGTCGGATGCGGGCTCCATCGGTCACGGGACCCGCGGCCAGGATCGGCACGCCGGTCACCTGGTGCGCCGCGCGAACGGCGGAGAGGAGATCCTCGACGGGGCCATCGCCAGCGACCAGGACGAGATCGGGCTCCACTTCGGCGAGCCGCCCCGGCAGGCTTTCGAAGCCCACGACGTCCGCCGCCTCGCAGAGCAGCCCCTCGCCCAGCAGAACGCGGCGCAACGCGACGCTGCGCACCTGATCGTGATCGGCCAGAACGATTCGCATGTCTTGTACCTCGTCGAAAGGGTCTCGGCGGCGTGCCGTGTGTGGTGGTGCTCGCGACTAACGCGAGAGTCGCAGCTTGTGGATATAGGGATTGCGTTCGGGCGCAAGAACGGATGTCGGCGATACAGTCCAGGCCGTGGTTTCGATCAGGAACGTGGGCTCGACGGTGACGGCCAGTCGATCGTCGCGCACGTCGGCCTCGATCACGCGTGCGGCGATGAAGCCCACGATGTTGAACTGCGGTGGCGTGCTCATCTCGTCATACAGCGGAAACACGCGCCAGCCGGGCTGTCCTGCCGCGGCGAGTAGATTGAATTGGTTGGCCAGGGCCGAGGTGTAGCTCGCACTCAGGCCCGACTGGGTGCCGGCGAGCGCCAACGGCGTGCCAGGCGTGGCAGGGCCGATTTGCGGTTCTAGCGCTGGCAGGTCGGCGACCGAGACCCCCGCGGTAATCTGCGTCAGCGCGGTTGCCGGGTTCAACCCGCCGTCGAAGCTCACCAGTGCCGTGTTCGCTGGCGCGGCCGCCTCGATGTCGGCGTCGGGAGCGGCCAGTCGCAGCTCGAGATCGCGGACGTCGTTCAGATCGAGGTTGCCGACGCGGCCGTTTTGCCACGCCGAGCGATGGATCGCCAAGGGGACTACCGGTGCATTCGTAGTCGTCGTGGGTCGAAAGCCGACGACGACATTGTCGAGCGTGGCCAAGGAGCTACTGGCGACGTCGATCGCCGGAGCGTTCCAAAAGCCACGCAGCAGGCGGCCGACGGGATTCGCTCCTTGCGACGACCGCAAGACGTCGATCCGCAGCGCGTTGAACGCCGGGGACGGGGTGGGCAATTGCCCCGACATGTCGAAATAGGTGTCGTCACGCGGGGCATGAACGTCGGCGACGTAGCCCGGCGTCACAACGAGATCGTCTTCCTTGATTTCGAGCAAGGCAGACGTCGCGGCGTTGTTCTGCAGGCGATACGTCCGAGCTGCATGCGAGGCGTCGTTCACATCGTCGGTTTGGTCGGCCAGCGGCGAGCCGGCGGCGTCACGCAGCGTGTCCTCGTCCAACAGAGCGGGCGCGGCCGCCAAGGCCACCAGGTCGCTACGTTGTTGCATGTCGCGTTGCACGAGCACGAGATAGGTCCAGTCCAACACGAGCGCTGCCAGCAGCAGAAAGACGACCAGCAACATCAGGCAGACGAGCGTGACCACGCCGCGTCGTGCAGGTGGACGACGCGGCGGGTGTTCGCCAGCCGCTGGCGAGCGGAACTGCGTGGTTGTTGCAGACCACGCGCTCGCGCGCTCGCCGCGGCGGTCCCTTGGTCCAAGGCCGGCCTCTTCTCGATGTCGCACGGTTCTCTGTTCCGGCCCCATCATTCGGCACTGGACAAGGTTGATGGACGGGTAAGAAGCGATGATGCGGACTCTCGGTAGTTCTCTCGACAATCTCGCGTGGCACTGCACGACCTAACCAATCGTGCGAGTAGGCAAGAGTCTGCAAGGATTACGCTGGAATTTTAACGCGAGCGACCGGACACCGGGGCGAACATGCCCGTGGGGCGAATCGCAGCGGTGGGGGCAAAGTTCGGAACGATCGGCTCGCCGGCCGTGGCATCGTCGACAACGCCGCCGGCGGCGTTGGCCTCTTGCACCTGGCTGTCGGTGAACTCGACCTCTTCGACCGACGTGCCGCGCCAGATCTGCGCCTTGCGCACAAACTTCTGGGCGTCGACGCGCGGGCTGAGCTTGATCAGATCGCTCGGGTTCACCAGGTTGTCGTTATCCGATTTCGACGCGGCCGTCAGGTGCAGATCGTCTTCGACCATGCCACGCAAGGTGACGCTGAGCGAACCATAGCGTTGGGCCAGAATCAGTTTGTTCGCCTGCTCCGGCGTGACAGACAGGGTGACGCTGCGGATGGGCACATTCAAACGCTCTTCGCCTTTGAAGCGTTCGAAGCTCGTCGCCAGCACTTTCACCTTGCGCATCAAGGTGACCGTAGCCACGCCTTCCAACTCGGGATGATCTCCCTGCACGGTCAGCGAGACGTCGACCACCGATTCGGGCATCACGAGGCCATCGACCGCGTTGTCGCGATCCACTGTGATGGTCACGGCGCGATAGCCGGGGGGAAGTTGCTCGGCCAGGGTCGGCGCGGCGCCCACTTCGTACAAGTTCGATTCGAGGATCGGTTGGCCCGCCATGACGGTTTCGCGACATAGCCGGTAGAGCGCCTGCGAGGCGACCGTCACCGCGCCGGCCGGCACCCGCGACTTGGGCACCTCGAGCACCTCGACGTCGATTTCGCGAATACGCGCGAACTTGGGCAGGTTGACGCGCGGCACGACGATCATGGCCGTGGCCGTGCGCGGACCCGCACTGGGCGCCAGGTAACGCTTGACGGAGTACGCCGCCACCAGGCCCAACAAGATCGTGACGACGGCGAAGGTGACGGTAGCGGGGCTAATGCGTTTCAAAGAAAACTCCTCGGCGAAGGTCGGAGAAGCGTAGGTTCCACGGGGTTTGCTATTCCTTGCGAGCGACGTAGGTCGCTTGCAGTTTCTGTCCGTCGATCGACAGACCGATGAATTTCAGCAGGTCGGGCGTGGCGGCGTTCGTGTCGACGCTCACCGTGACCGACAGGGGCGTGCCGGTGGGGGCGAAGGCCGGATCGGGCGAGACGCTCACCGGATCGACGGAGTCGGCGAAGCTCCAGGGCGTCAGGGCGCCGGCCACGGCGGCCTCGACCGACGCGGCGGTCGCGCCAGGAAGGGTCGCAGCGCGGGCACCGACGCTGGCAGCAGCGCCCAACGCCTGGTTGGCCATCAGCATGATGCTGAGCTGCACGACGCCAAGCACGACGATGAGCAGCACCGGCAGCACGAGCACCATCTCGAGCGTCAGCGCACCGCGGCGAGTCGTATGGCGGTGATGCGAAGGTGTTGCGTGCTGTAACTTCATGGAGATCTCGGAGAGCGATTCCTGCGTGGCACTGTTGGCTCGTCCAGCAGTGTGTTCGACGCTGATCGTGCTTGACCCAACGAACTAAGACGAGGCCCCCAGCGTTACGACCCAAGCTAGGAGCAACCAGGTGCCAAGGGCCAGCGGCACGGCGAAGGGGAGTGCCTGTCGAAAGTAGCCCCGTGGCTGGACGAGTGTTTCACCCGAGGCGCTGACGTTCTCGGGTTCGACGTCGAGCACGTAGCGACGCACGGCGACATAGGCGAGGATGCCGAGCGTAATCACGGTGGCGAGCAGCATGCTCACGGCAAAGGCGGCGAGCATGAGTCGCGGGCCGAGCCAGGCGCCGAGCGCCGCCAGCAGCTTCACATCCCCCATGCCACCCCCCCCCAGCAGAAAGGGAATCAGGAGCAGCGAGAAGCCCAAGGCCAGGCCGGCGAGCGAAGTGGCAATGCCCCAGCCCTGCGGCGCGAACGTGTGAAACGTCAGGCCGGCGATCGCGGCGGGCAATGTCAGCCAGTTCGGCACGCGTCGCGTGCGGAAGTCACTCACGGCGGCAGCGGCCGTATAGGTCGCCACGGCTCCCACAAGTATCGTGCTGGCGGACATCGCAGGTTCTCGAAGGCTGGGAATCGTCTGTGAGGTACGGTGCGTCGGCGGCTAGTTGTCGAGTGGGCTAAGTCCCGGTCGCAACGTCGGGCCGGCAACTGGTGTAAGTCACGGGCGTGTCGTCGTACGACGAGCAGAATCCCGTGTAACTTTGATCCACGGCGATGATCGCGCCGGCGATATCGCCCAACTCGCTGATCACGGCGTCGCGAGCAGCCGAAAGCCCGCCTACGATGCCGACAACGACGAGCGTGACGAGCAGAATCCATTCGAAGCTCAGCACGCCATCGGTTTTGCGCCAGGCGGTTCGACCGAAGGCGAAGCCGCGCCGGGCGACGGCCGCCGATGCGGAACCGAAGGAGGCCCCCAGGCCGGCGCCGCGAGCAGGCGTGGTCGCCGGAGCGGCATGCTCGCGCTCGGTCTCTTTCGCTTCGGCTCGATCTTGGGTGTGTTCAGGATTCAACATGGGTTCGTTTCGTTGGCAAGCCTGGCGATCGATGTTTGGCAAGGAATTTCACTCGGACCGATACGGGCTACTGGTGGTCGTTCTCCTGAGCCGAGAGCATGCGTTGCGTTCGCACACAAACGTAGAATCCGACACTGACGAGCAAGGCAATCATCGAGGTCATCGGTACCTGGGAGGTTTACGGGTTGAAGTCCTGCTGCACGATCGGCGTCGTCGGGCGGAAGGTGTCGGAGCTGTTGCACTCGGTGTCGTCGAACGAAAAGCCACCGCTCTGAAAGAACGGGTCGGGGGCGATCGAGTAGCTTTGGTCGATCGCGACCAGGCCACCGGCGATGTCTCCCAACTCGCTGATCAGGGCGTCGCGCACCGAAGAGACGCCGCCGACGATGCCGATCACGACGACGGTCACGAGCAGAATCCACTCGAAGCTGAGGACCCCGCGTTCGTCGTGCCAGATGTAATGGAGTAGTTGCTTTGGTTTCATAGTGGTGTTTTGTCGTTGCGTGGTCGTCGCGAGTCTTCTCGGCCAGGGCCGATGGCAGCCCGCGGCACGGCGGTGTGCCGTGCCGCGGGTTCATACGATGCGGCCATCGTGGAGCGGATGCCGGTGGTGGCCGGGATCCTGGCTCACGTACAATTCGAGGTCACCCTCGTTACGGTTGCGACAATTCCTGTGCCTCGCTACGCGAACCCTTGCCGACGGCACCGGGGTACGCGACGAGACGGCACTGGTTGAACGTGGCACCGTCGATGAAGCGCGAGCCGGCGGCTCCGTCAACTTCGGTGTCGTGGACCGTGACTTCGACCGGCTGGATGATCGAGTAGCTCTGATCAAGCGCCAACATCGCCTGGGCGACGTCACTCAATTCATCGATGATCGCGTCACGAACCGCGCTCAACGCCCCCACGACACCAATCGTGAGGACCGTAATCAGCAGAATCCATTCGAACGTCAGAACGCCTCCTTCGTCCTTCCACATGCGTTTGAGAAAACGCTTCACAGGGATACTCCTTCTTCTCGTCCCGGGAACAAACTCTCAGCTCGCCCGACGTTGGGCGGACTGTACTCTCGCGTTGCCAGTCGTCGTGCGGTTGTTTTGCAGCGGACGACGTCTGGCCCTGTTGCCCGGGGCTCGAAGCCCTCGGGCTGTAGTCAAAGCACATGGCGTACCACCACGAGTGGCACGGTCTGCGCGGCGACTCGAAACTCTCCAAGTGGTTTGTTGGCTTGCCTTAGCGTGCTACGCCCCCGCCCCCCCGCCGCCGCTGGCCCTGTCGGGGCGTGGCGTTTCGTCAACATGCCGGTTTCCCGGCGTTGCCGTCGGTGGCGTTCCGGCGACATCGCGCTCGGCCGTGGATGTCTCGAACGTAAAAGGGGGCACCGGCGCCGCGGCCACACCCCCCTGCCCTGCTTGCTGGCTCACGGCGACGGGCAACACCTCGACCAGCACCGCTTGTTGATCCTGATACAGCACGCGACAGCGCGGGCTCATCAGGGCAAGCATGTGCAGGTTGCCGTTTCGCTGCCGATCGAGCACGAGATGCTTCAAGCCGTAGGCATCGATCACGTCGAGCCAACCCGCGCCGCCGCGAGACAGCTCGAGGAAGTCGCTCCACACGGCTCCGGCAATCAGGTGTACGTGGGTGAACACGAAGGGACGCACGTGGGCGCCGTTGCGCCAGATCAAATAGTCGGACCAGTCCATCGGCGCGAACAGCGGGCCCGTCACCAGGTGTTCTTCGAGCGCTTCGGCCACGTGCAACGGAGTCGTCGGCGCCGTGGCGGCTCCCAACCCTCGTGGAGTTGCCGTCAACAAGCTGTGGGCGGGGGGCGACCAGATGATCGCCACAAAGACGATGGCCACGGCCAACCAGGTGCGGCGCGTCGTCGCTTCGTTCTCGTAGGCGCCCGGCTGACGTTGCCGGCGGAAACAAGCCGCCACGTGCGGTGCGAGCACGAACGGCCACAGAATGGCCCACCAGGCCAGCATGCGCATCGCCGACAGCGAGAGTGCCGCGAACACGACCAGCGTGACGATCTCTTCTGCCCGCAGGCGTCGAGGGCTGTAGCGCACGACCACAAAGGTCGCCAACACCGAAGCGAAGAAGAGCGCTCCTCCCAGGCTTTCGAGCACGAGCGGGCGCCACTCGCTGATCTCGGCGAGATTCGACCCTCCGGAGAAGCGTGCCACGTTCCACAACAAGGCTGGGCCGGCCGGGTTGACGGAGCAGGCCAGCAGCGAAAGGATCAACGCGGCGCCGTACCAGCGCACTTCCTCGTCGCGGACGGCATCGCGAAAGCAACGCAGCTCGCGCCGCTTCTCGAGCAGCACGCCGGCGGTCCAGCAGGCGAGCACGATTAACCCCACCGCGAACGAACCGTGCAGATTCGCCCAGACCGCCATGACCACCGGCAGCCAGAGAATGGCCTGCGCACGGTCCTTGAGATCGGCGATGCCATACAGCACGCACGGCAGAAACAACATGCCGAACAGTTGCGGACGGATGGTGCCGACGACGGGCAGGGATAGCACATAGGTAGCGATGGCCGCCGCTACTCCCCAACGCAGCGAACCGCTACGCACCGTGACGGCCAGAATCACCAACGCGCAAGCGCAGGTCACGATTGCGGCGTGTCCCAGGGCCAGGCCATCGGCGCCGGCCAAGCGATAGGTGGCGTATCCGAGTACCTGCGCCAGCCAGGGAACATTTACCACGGCCTTGTGCGAGGCATTGGCGTCAAGAACTCCCGCGGCCAGATCGTGGAGCGTCTCGGCATTGACGAGCGCGCGGTGATCGACCATCCAGCGTCCCAGCGCGAGATGCCCCCACAGATCGGTGTGGTTCAGGCGATGGAAACTCGTCACCAGAAACACCATCGCAAGCGTTGCTACGACGGCGAGCCCCCCCGCCGACGTGCGCACGACCCAGGCGTTTTCGGCGCGCTCGCCGGACGACGACGTGCTCGCGCGTGCCGGCAGACTTAGCGTCTCTTGCATGGTGGTGTCGTAGGTGCTCATTCGCGTTCCAGCCCGAAATCCACGTACCGGTGAAATCCAGAACTCAAGTGCTCGAATCGTGCGCCGATCGCACGGCGTGCGTCGCCTGCCAAAGCTCCCAAGGTTCCGAGCCGCGCCACAGACACAGGGCCCTTGCCGCATGCGAAAAGGGACCGAACTCGACCAGGAGCGTCTCGTCGTCGACTTCGAGCATGGCCCGCGCGAGCCACTGACCAGCGCGGACGATCACCTCGCGTGGCGGCAGCAGGTCTGCCGGCGCCAAGGCGAGCCACTCGAGATGGTGTCCCGTGGCGAGGATGCGATCGGCGAGCGGAGACGTCTTGCCGGCGTTCGCTTGCTGACTGCGCGCGACGGTCTTGTTGCTGGCCCAATCTCGCGTCCAATAACCCTCGCTGTTTTGCGTCGCCGTCAGCCGGGCGACTACCGCCCCCAGGTGTTGGCGGATGCGGCGTCGGTTTCGTGCCGACAAGGCCTGCGTCGTTTCGTCGGCCCGGAGCAGGACAACGAGCGCTTCGAGGCGATGCGTGCCTCCGCAGACCCCTTCGCGCCAAGGGTGCTCGAGCAGCTCGTCGACGAGGTCATCCACGTCGAGCGATTCGCCGAAGCTGTTTTTCCAGGGCGTATCGATGTGGCCATAACGTGCGGCGGCGATGGCGGTCCATTCGTATTCGTATTGCCGCGAGTGGAAGTTCGCCAGCGACGTCTCGAGCATCGCTTGGACGGTGGTTTCGCCTTCTCGCCCGTGTACGGTCGTGCTCAGCGGAACGCCTATTTCGGCGAGCGTGGCGAGCAGATCGTCAGTGTGGACGGCCCCCGTCGTGCTATCGGGCCGGCCACTCACCGCGCGACGTACGCTGGCGCCTTGCGACGAGACATTTACTAGTGCGGGAGCGGTGTAGCCGGCAACACGCGCGAACTGGCGATCGTCGAGACAATAGGCGAGCATCTCGCCACCGCTCGAGTACGCATCGGGGCCGAAGTCCGCTGCTGCGCTCCACAACCGCAAGGCGTGTACCAGATAATTCGTGTCGATCACGCTGCGACGGGGACGCACGCGCGCGAGAATCGACGCGATCTGTTCGTTGGTGACCACTGCGGGCACGTTGTGCCGCGGTACGATCGAGACGGGACTGTCGGCGCGCTCCGACTCGGTCGCGGCGACCGATGGAGTGGCCGTCGCCAGCAGACGATAGGCGCCACACGCCACGACCAGCGCGGCGGCAGGCAGCAAGCATGTGCGAAGGCGGCGAAACATAGGACGGTTCACGGTGGAAAAACCTAACCCAACAGGCCGAATTTTTTCATCTTGTTGTAGAGCGTCACGCGGCTGATCCCGAGCGAGCGGGCCGTGGCGCCACGATGCTGCTGGTGCCGGGCAAGCGATTCTTCGATAATGCGGCGCTCGTGCGTCTCCACGCTCAGCTCGAGTCGCGAACTGCGTCGTCGATCGTCGGCGCCGACCGCGACCAGCTCGCGCGCGGGACGCAGATTGCTCGGCAACTGCTCCGAGGTGAGCACCGCGTCGCGGCAGTACAGGACCGCGCGCCGCGTGACGTTTTCCAGCTCGCGGATATTGCCCGGCCAGTCGTAGTTGGCCAGGGCGTCGAGAAAATCGCTCGTGATCTCGTGCAGCACGATGCCGTGCTCGACGGCATGCCGCGCGACGAACTGCCGCGCGAGAAACTCGACGTCGCGCGGGCGCTCGCGAAGGGGCAGCAGATGGAATTTGAGCACGTTCAGGCGGTAGTACAGGTCCATGCGAAAGCGATTCGCCGCGACCAGTTGTTCGAGATCGTAATTCGAGGCGACGATCAAGCGCGATTCGTTATGGGCCGTGTCGTTGCTGCCGACCGGTTCGTATTCGCCGGTTTCGAGGACGCGCAGCAGCTTTGCCTGGTGGTCGAGCGGCAGGACGTCGATTTCATCGAGTAGCAAGGAACCGCGGCCGGCGGCGGCGAACTTGCCAGCCTTGTCGCGTTCCGCGCCGGTGAACGCCCCTTTCACATGGCCGAAGAGCTCGCTCTCGATCAGATCGGGGGGCAAGGCCCCGCACGCGACCGTGCAAAACCGTTCCTCGACGCGGCTGGAAAGCTCGTGGATGAGCCGCGCAAGGTAGGTCTTGCCGCTCCCCGTCTCGCCGATGAGAAGCACCGTCACGTCGTGCGTCGCGGCAACTTCGAGCTCGGCTAGCATGTCGAACATCGCCGGCGTGTAGGTGACGAGCGAGCGGGTGGCGCTGCGCAGTTCGTAGCTGGGCTGCGACAAATCGAATTCGTCGAGGGAATCCACTCCCGTTCCTTTGCTGCAAAGACATTCGAACTGCACCCCTCTCCGCCGACGCGACGCGATGCGCGCAGGGAGCGAGGCAGTTGGCAGGCGAGAAACAAGGCGAACCAAGGGGCTGAATGGCCCGGAAGTGATGCGTTCGCCAGGGTCGAGCTGTTCGGAAAACTCAACCCATATTCGCCACACTATTCAGGGGCGATCTGCTAGCAAGCGCTAACAATCGCTGACAACAAAATTCACGAAAGTTGACAACGTACGACCGCTTCGACCGGAAGAACCCGGCGCTTTTTGCCTGGAATCGCGCTTTGAGCGTCGTTCCTTTACACCCGCACAGGGTGGCAGCCCGTGCCACGGTGCCGCGGGCGGCGCTCGACGGTGAGGGTTGACCGCGACCGGGCAAGCTGCGTAAAGACACCGGGTCCTGCCGAGCAGTCTTGATCTAGCGGTCCTATCAGCCGATGGATCGAAGGTAGGGACGCAATCTCTGCGCCCCAGCCACGCAAGGAAAGCGCCGATGCATGCCGCGATTGCCACGCTGTTGCTCGTAGTGGGACAAGCCTGTGAGACGTGTGGCACGGGAGGTTGCGCGAGCGGCGCCTGCGCGGGGGATGGGCTCACCTGGGAGCAACGCTGGTTCTGCGGCCCCATGCCGCAGACTTGTTACGAGCCGCGCTACGGCTGCTATCCCGGCAACGCGCGGACGAATCATCGCTATCCCGCGTTTCATGGCAGCTACTATCGTTCGCCCTATAACTGGCGGAACGCCTTCGACTATCCTTGGCACGCGGAACCGCACGAGCCGACGTCACTCTTCTCGTACCAGACGGAAGAGGTCGTCGAAGAAGTGGAGACGCCCGTGCCAGGCACGATTCGCGACGACTTGCGGACGCTCGATCCGCCGCCGGCACCGCCAAACGAGCATGGCCACGATACGTTCCCGCAGTTGAATCGTCTGCCCAAGCCGAATCCGCGCCACGCGAAACGGGGTTCCAATGCCCGTACGGCGCAAGTCGCCCGGCCCGCTACGTCCAGCGCGAATGTGAAGCGCGCCCCGGACGGTGCGCGTCAAATCACCATCCAATAGCCGCCATACAGCGCGGACAGTATCAACAACAGGATGGCGTACGTGCTCGCCACGATCCAGCGTGCGCGATGCCGCGCAAGGATCAGCCCCGAGGCGAGAAACACGGGCAGCATCAGCCACGTGAACCGGCCGAAAGAGGCGAGCCCACCGGTGGCCAAGGGCACGACGAACATCGCCATCGTGGCGAGCGTCACTCCCTTGCCGAGTCGACGGTAGACTGCTGGTATCCAGGCGACCGACCAGACGAGTAGCCACGGGTCGAACGTGCGACTCGACAGCAACAACGTGGGCTCGCCCGCCACGATCGCGGCCGCTGGAAACATCAGGCCACTGGCGATCAACAGCAGCCACCGCAGGGGATTCCAACTGGCGTTCGCTTCGGGACGCCAGTAGCGTTGCACCTCGGCGAACAGCAGTGGATCGTCGAACCGCCACCACAGGTAGGCCATGTACGCGGCCAGCCCCACGCCGCTCAGCCCGAGCCCCAGCCATGCGGCGCGCCGCCGGCCAGGTGTGGTGATGCCATCGAGATTTGCCAGGCCGAAGAACAACCCCTGCGGTCGCACCGCCGACGCGAGCCCTGCCCACGTGCCCGCGGCAAGGTAGCGACGTTCAACAATGTCGGCGAGCCATAGCACGCCGCACAGGGCAGCGAGCGATTCGGAATAAGGAACGCTGCCGAAGAACGACGTTGGATAGAGAAGCCACAAGCCCACGGTCCAACGCGCGGCGTCGATGCTGAAGCGTTTGGCGATCAAGCGATAGAACAGACATGCCGAGCACGCGAGCGCCACATTGGATAGCAGCAGCGCGGCGGGGAGGGCGGGTATTCCCACGGCGCGCAACCCGCGAATAGCGAGCGGGTAGGCCGGAAAGAAGGCCACATTCTGTTGGCCGGCGTGTGCCGGATCGTAGACGTAGCCGACTTCGGCCACGCTGAGATACCAGAACGCATCCCAACGCACGAGAGGTTCGAGCCAGCCTCCGGCGCGAAGTCCGACCAAGGGGCGTTTTCCGAGGACTGCGGGATTGCGCGCGTAAGCGGCATAGAACGCCGGAAGGTCGTCGACCACTCCCGCGGCGGCACTTTCCTGGCGGTAGTCGTACCCGCAGGGCACGAGCAACGCGCCCAGATAAATGGCCGCCACAGCCAGCAAGCGTGTTCCGCCGAAGAGTGCCAACGGCTCGAGCCACCAGCGTTTGGCTGGCGCCGTGGCCGGCAGAGCGGTAATAGCAGCGTTTTGTTTCACGAGTCGGCACGTGCCGGCGAGAGTTGCTGGGGGCATGACGCTGATTCTGCGGTTCGGTCCGCGCGCAGCCCGCTATATTGATATAGGTCATATCTTGAGCAATTTCGGCGACTGGCGATGAGCAGTGGCGATGGATGAGCGTTTTCTAGCGGCCGCGGTCCAACTCAATTCCCGCGAGGACAAAGCGGCGAATGTCGCGGCGGCGCAGCACTGGATCGAGGCGGCAGCCGCGGCCGGAGCGCGACTGATCGCGCTGCCTGAAATGTTCACCTGCTACGGCCGGCGCGAGGCGATGCTGGCCGCCGCCGAGCCGATCCCGGGACCGACCAGCGAGTTGCTCGCCGCGCTCGCTGAACGGCTGCGCATCACGCTGATCGGTGGCAGCCTGCCCGAGGCCGCATCGCAGCCGGGCAAGGTCTTCAATACGAGCCTCGTCTTCGGACCCGAGGGAACCCTGCTGGCACGCTACCGCAAGATCCATCTCTTTGACGTCGATCTGCCGGGCCGCGTCACGGTGTGCGAATCGAACTGGTCGTTGCCGGGCGACTCGATCGCGACCTGCCCGACCCCCTGCGGCACCCTCGGTCAGGCCATTTGCTACGATCTGCGATTTCCCGAACTGTTCCGCGAGCTGTCCGCGCGCCAGGTGGAACTGATCGTCGTTCCTTCCGCCTTTACCCGGGCCACGGGACGCGATCATTGGGAACTGCTCATCCGCGCTCGCGCCGTGGAGAACCAGGCCTTTCTGATTGCTCCGAATCAAGTCGGGCATCATGCGCCAGGACTCGAGTCGTATGGTCATTCGTTGATTGTCGACCCGTGGGGTACACCATTGGCCGTGGCAGCCGATGAGCCGGGATTGGCCGTGGCGGAGATCGATCGCGCGCGATTGGCAGAAATTCGCCGCAATCTCCCCGCCTTGGCACATCGGCGGTTGCCGTTCGGGGCGCCGCGCTCGTAAAGGCGCGGGCCGCAACGCGATTTGTCCACCTGTAGGGTGGATGGCTTCCTTGATGTCCGTTCAGGATCGCCCTACCGCGCGACGCCGCGCCAAGCAAGCCTGCCGGCGCGCTGAGCACTTCTCTTCCGACTTTGCAAGATCCAGTTGCCGCCAAAAATCTCTTCCACATTTGTTGCTTGACATTCGCTCCCATCTCCGCAAAATGTGGCCTGTGTTTTGAGCCTAACGTCTTGCAATTCAACGCTCACCGTCAATCGGATGAGCGATCAATCGTAGTCTATGGGGCTTCCGGCACGGTCCACTTGGAACGCGTCGATCGGCGAATACTGCGGCAACGACCACACTCGTGGTGCGCGCCGAGATTGGCTGAATAGGCTCTGACTTCGATCGGGTTGCAAGGCGTCGTGGTGCGACGCAACGATCGCATGCACTTGCCCTTGTGGTGGGGCAGCGATCCCCCTGCGAATTCCACTTGGGGGGCGGCGACCTGATGGATCGAATGTCGGCGGCCCAAGGTCGTGGCCTGGATGTCCCCCCCAAGATCATTTTTCATGGCACAGGCTGCTAAACTGTGTGTGACCACTCGTCACACCGACTAGCGGCCTGTGCCATTTTTCTTTCCTACAGCGACGATCGAATCACGTCACATGGCCAGTTGCCTAATTGGCATCGGCTCGAATCTGGGGGACCGCGCTGCGCTGGTCGAGCGCGCACTGGCCGCACTAGCCCAACTACCAGAGACGCAGTCCGTCGCGCGAAGCAGCGTCTATGAGACAGCGCCGATCGGAGGGCCGGCTGCACAGTTCCCCTACTTAAACTGCGCCGCTTTACTGGCTTCAGAACTGTCCCCCTTTGCGCTACTCGATCAATTGCAGCGCATCGAGCATGAGCTGGGGCGCGTGCGTACCGAGCATTGGGGATCGCGGACGATCGATCTCGACCTGTTGTTGTACGACGAGTTGGAGTTGGCGAGTGAGCGGCTCGTCGTGCCCCATCCTCGTCTGGCCTGGCGTCGCTTTGCCTTAAAACCGGCAGCCGAGATCGCACCGGACATGCTGCACCCGGCCCTCCAGTGGAGCGTGGGTGAGCTCTTGGAGAATCTCGATCGGACAGAGACCCTGGTCGCCGTGGTGGGGGTACCCGGTGGAGCGGCTTCTACGCTGGCTGCCGAGGCGGCGAATCGCTTGCAGGCTCGCTACTTGCACGCCGAACCGTGCGAACCCGCTGGTCGATCTTTGCCGAGCCATCTAAAATTGTTGGCTGGGAAGAGGGAGCAGATGGATCGCGCACGGTGGCCCGCGGGCGATACGTGTTCGATCAGCGATTTTTCCCTCGTCGAATTGTTGGTCGCGGCAAGCCTGTCGCTGGCAGACGACGAGCTCGCGACGTATGTCGCCCAGTGGCAGGCGGCCCGCGCCAGCACGATCGCTGCGAAGTTGACCGTATTCGTCGACGACACCGTAGATCCGCCTGAGGCACACGAGTCGGCACGGCTCGCCTGGTACCGCGATACGTTGATCGCGCAGCTCACTCGCCCCGGCGAGGGACCGCTGCTGACGGTCGAACCGGCGAATCGCGCGGACCAGGTGGGGGAAATCGTGGCAGCCATTCAATCCATGCAGTGACCATTCGACCGTGAAATCGGACCTCGACAACTCGACTGGCAACGCAGGCGACCCGAGCGCCGACGCGCATCGTCACGCGCTGGTGACCACGATTCGCGAGATGCGGGCCCTGGTGGCGGCCGCACGCCGCGCGGGAAAGACCGTCGGTGTCGTACCGACCATGGGCGCCCTGCACGCGGGGCACGTCAGTCTGGTCGAGGCCTGTCAGCGCGAATGCGATTTCACCGTGGTGACGATCTTCGTCAATCGCACGCAGTTCGCCCCCCACGAAGACTTCCGCCAGTACCCCCGCACGCTGGAAGCCGACCGCACGGCCCTGGACGACTATCGCGTCGATGCGGTGTTTGCTCCCGCGGACGAGGAGATTTACCGGGCTGGTAGCGACACCTCGATCGACGTGGGTCCGGTCGCGCGTCCGCTCGAGGGGAAATTTCGTCCGACCCACTTTGCCGGCGTGGCGACGATCGTGGCCAAGCTGTTCAACATCATCACGCCCGATCGTGCCTACTTCGGTCAAAAGGACTACCAGCAGACCCTCGTGATCCGCCGCATGACCGAGGATCTCGACCTGCCAATCGAGATTTGCGTCTGCCCGATCGTCCGCGAGGCGGACGGCCTTGCCCTCAGCTCGCGCAATGTCTACCTCAGTGCGACGGAGCGGCGGCAGGCACTTGCCTTGTCGCGCAGCCTGGCGCGGGCCAGTGAGCTGGTTGCCGCGGGCGAACGGGATGCGGGGGCGATTCTGGCCAGCATGCAAGGAATCTTCGCCGCAGAACCGACGATCGCGATCGACTATATCGCGCTGGCCGATCCCGATACGCTGCTCCCCGTCGAGGAGCTGCGCGGTTCCACGATTGCCGCCATCGCGGCCCGCGTGGGCAAGACTCGGCTGATCGACAACCGCCTGCTCGACCCGCCGGCGTAGCATTGCCCTTCTTGCACAGGCCGCTGGCCTGTGCAAATCTGCCCTGATCGTTGCCGTTAGGGTCTAAATCGTCCCCTTGCACACCGATCGCGCCGGCAAGTTTAATGGTGCGGTTACCAGTCATTCCCCCCTGCCCTGCCCCAGGTTTTGCCATGCCACGCTCGTTCGCAGTGCTCGTTGCCGGCCTCATCTTGTTCGCACTCTATGCCGACAAGGCTCAAGCCAAGGGTCCCTATCAGGTCGAGTTCCGCGAAAACGTCGAGTGCGGCAAGGCGGGAGACGAGCCACTCACGCTGCACCTGGCGCGCCCCATCGGCGCACCGACTCCCGCGCCGCTGGTCGTCTTTATCCACGGCGGTGGTTGGCGGATGGGCAATAAGAGCAATCACGTGCGCGAGATCAAGCTGGCTGCCGAGCAGGGCTTCGTCGCCGCGTCGCTCGGCTATCGCCTGGCCCCCGCTCACAAGTGGCCGGCACAAATCCAGGATTGCAAGTGCGCGGTCCGCTGGCTGCGAGCGAATGCCGGTGAGCTCGGCATCGACGCCGAACGGGTGGGAGCCGTCGGTGGATCGGCGGGTGGGCATCTTTCGATGCTCTTGGGCACGCTCGACGACGCGCCGATGCTCGAAGGAGAGGGGGGCCATCCCGAACAGTCGAGCAAGGTGCAGGCCGTGGTCTCTTTCTTTGGTCCCTCGGATATGGTCGACGAGTTTCGCTACTCGTCGAATGCCCGGGCCTTGGCCTCGCTGGTGCGCGCCACGGGGGGCGGTGGTCGTAGCTTAAAGGTCGGCGGCGATACGATCGAAGGAGGCGAAGCCGCCAGTGCGCTCGAGGAAGCGGGGCGCACGGTGACCGATTTCATGGGGGGGGAGCCGCGCGAGTTGAAAGAGGCCTACCGACTTGCCTCGCCCATTCATCAGCTCGACAAGAACGACGCCCCGATGCTCATCTTCCACGGCACGCGCGATCTGCTCGTTCCCTGGCAGCAATCGGTAGCCATGGTCGAAAAGTTGACGGCGGCCGGCGTGCCGGGACGCGTCGAGATCGTCGCCGGCGCTGGCCACGGCTTTGACGAGGAGAACCAGACGCGCGCCGTGCAGGCCACGCTCGAGTTCTTTGCCGAGAAGCTGAAGCTAGAGCGAGACTAATCAAGGTCACGGCACTTCGGTAGTCACCTCATTTCCGTTGCGCGAGCCGATGCTCCACCAGATCAATTTGTCGATCTGTTCGGAGACGAATTGCACGCGGCCGTCCCCCATGAGGACGTGTACGCCCCCGGAATGCTGACTGCTGGGCGAGATCATCACCTGCCCATCGAGCTCGCCGTCGTAGACGTGTACGTTGAACTTGTTCATGGGGAGCGCGTGCAGGTAGGTGTTGCCCACGAGGGCGGAGCCGGAGATCCAGGCCCGGCCGACGAGCTTGGAATAGCTCAGGTCCATGTGCGAGTATTGAACCTCCTCGTAATAGCCGTCGAGCGTGCGTTTGGTGCCGGCGCTGCTGCCGCACAACGAGACGATGCGCGGGTCGCCCGACTCGATGTCCGCGGCCGATTCGTAGCTGGAGATGAGCCGCTCGGTCACGGCGATCGTGTTGGACAACCCATCGGTGAACTGCGCCGCGGTCGTGGCGCCCGTGTGCCACGACGCTGGATTGGGGGAGGTGAGCCCCATGAAGCCATTGTGCTGGGCGGGCACGCGACGCGTCCCGTCGATGCCCGTTGCATAGGGGGGCCAACCGGCGTTGCCCGTATAGTTGCTGCCCGCCGACCGCGCGGTGCCCATCGTCTCGAGCTCGATGAAACTGTCCGAGGGGCAGAGAAACGTGGGCACGACGGTGCGCGCCGCGGCGGCGTTCGGATGATCGGCGTTAATACGCGGGTTATACGCCGTGGTCGAGCTGGCGTTATTCACCTGGAAATTGATCTGGCGGTGAAGCGGATCCTGCTCCAGGAAAGGCAGCAGCAGCGCTTGCCAACTGTAGAGCCCGGTCAGCGCCTGCCCCGGCGCGGTTTTGCCGACCCCCGCGATCGATATGGGAAACGATCCCAGTGCCGTGTGATACGAGTGCAGCGCGATGCCGATCTGCTTCAGATTGTTCGTACACTGCATGCGATGCGCGGCTCCCCGCGCGGCTTGAATGGCGGGTAGCAATAGCCCCACCAGCACGCCGATGATCGCGATGACGACGAGTAACTCGACCAGTGTAAAGGCATTTCGAGAGAAGGCCTGCGAGGAGCGCTGACGCTGCATGGCTAGACTCCGGTGGGAGAGAGGTTTGGAGACTCGCCCGCGCGGCGCCCGGGCACGAGGAACCCAGGCGCCGCGCGAAACGAAGCAGGCGACGTCAACGGGTGCCGCGGCGCACGCGGTATCGCGCGCCGAAGCCGACTAATCCAAGGGCCCCCAGGCCCAGCAACCCCAACGAACCCGGCTCGGGCACGACGTGGAACGTGAACGTGTCGGTCCCCGTGACCAGCCCATGCAGGTTGTGCGTGCCTTGCACGGTGACTTCCACCTGATAAGTGCCCGGCTCGGTAAAGGCCCAATAGAAATGGCTATGCCCCCCCGGCCCGATGTTGATCACATCGTTCGCGAACGAGTTGTCGAAGGTATCCCAGCGTCGCGAGAAGGCGCCGCTGAGGACCGATAATTGGCCGGGACCGCTGAAATTGCTGAGTTGAAACTGGATGCTGCCGCTCCACTGACTGGGGGTAAATCCCTCTTCCGCCGCCAATCCCATGAAGGGTTGCCCGTAGTACGAGGCATCGGCCGAGTCGAACATCAACACCCACAGGTTGTCGCCGACACCCGTGCCGAGAAAGTTGAAGCCGGCGCCGGTAAAGTCGTACGCCTCGAAGCTTCCGCCGAGCACGCCCGCCGTGCGGCCGATGTTCGAGCTCGTCGGGACCTGGATGATCACATCTTCGGCATGAAACTCCTCTTCGTCGATCAAGGGAGAACCGTCGACGATCGCCCCCGCTCCTGCGTGCAGGTGCAGATGAAACTCGTTGGGTTCGTCGATTTCGTAGGCGGCGCCGATATCTCCGTGGCCCCCCGAGTAGATCGACTCGGCGTAGACGGTGCGCGAGAAAACAGTAGCGGCCAGCAGGGTGGCCAGGGCCACGATGGCGGTCGTCGAGCAGGTAATCATTCGGTACGGATTCATATGCTTGATAGCTCCACAATGTTGAAGGCGGGATAGAAGCGCGCACGCCGAGTGGGTCCCTCAACGGATGACGGCGCACGGTGAGCGGGCCAGCGCGAACGATGCCGGGGCTACCGGGTGCGTGCAGACGTTTCGCGCGCCAGCATGTCGAGGCGACATGCCGCGCGACGATCGACGGCCTGCGTCATCACGAGGGGATGCAGGGCGATGGCTTCATGAGCGAATCTCGAGGGCCGGGCAAGAAGCATCGGCGCGCCAGGGAGATCGCGTCGTCGAGAGGTGCGCAGCGCGCAACAACCTACGAGCAAAACCAGGGCGCCGAAGAAGATGCCTTAGGCGACCATCGGAGGTCCGCGCGGCCAGCAGCCGGGAGAATAGGGAGCGACCGGTCGGCGCGAGAAGGAAACGACCAACGCCTCGACCAGCGTGACGCGGCACGAGGCTAGGGTCGGGACCGGTGCGTCCTGGGCCTGAGCCAGGACTTTACAGATGACGCAATCGTCTCCCGCGGGGCACTGCCCCTCGGGAACAGACTCATGCTCTGGAGCAGCGTGATGCGCATGCTCGTGGTGGGCATGGCCCGCGTGCTCGTGGGCGCCATGCTCGTGACCTGGAGCCACGTCGCAGGCGCCGGGCCTGCCGTGCGCACACCCGCCGACCGGCCCGTGCCAGGCTTGCACCAGCAGCGAAGCCGCAAACAGGGCGGCGATCAGCAGGCGAGGTGCCGTCTTGGAAAGGGAGCAGGCCATGAGATCGTGCGGACCGTTTGGAGCTTCGCAGCGGCGTATCCGTCCAAAAAAGACAGACCGTCGTGGAGTCTAGGGGCGCAGCGCAGGCCGGTCAAGATCGAATCGGCGATTTTCAAAAAGAAAATGCATGTGCAAAACGATTGCATATGCTCCTAGGGAGCAGGTCCCATCCGCGGGTATTTGCGTCACGGCTACGCCCCGAACTTGCCCAGCCGGCCGGCGTTGGCCAAGGCCAGCGTCATCAAGTGCTTGGCCTCGAACTGGCCCAGTCCACCCCGCAACGCCTGACGCTCGCTGAAACCGCCGCATTCGTCGGGGCGGCAGCAGTTCGAGACCAGCAGCGTGGGGACCGGGTGCCAACTGTGGGAACGCAGGAAGCTGGGGGTGCTGTGATCTCCGGTCACGATCAACACGTCGGGCGCCAGGGCAGCGACGCGCGGCAGCACGGCGTCGAACTCCTCGATCTTCCCCACTTTGGCCGCGAAGTTGCCGTCCTCGCCGGTGCTATCCGTGTACTTGTAGTGCAGGAAAAAGAAGTCGAAATCCTGCCAGTGTCGCTCGAGCTCGTTGATCTGTTCGTCGAGGGTCTTCGCCTCGCCGACGATTTCCATGCCCACGAGCCGGGCCAAGCCCTTGTACATCGGGTAGACGGCGATGGCCGCCGCTCGCAGGCCGTAGACCTCCTCGTAGCTGGGAAGCGCCGGGCGAGCGGCAAAGCCCCGCAAGGTGAGTCCATTCGCCTTGGGCTGATCGGCGAGCAGCTTGGTGGCCTGCGCGATGAATTCCTTGGCTACCTCGGCCGTGCGCTGGCTTTCCTGGTTGGCCGCCACGGGGTCGAGCGGCGCCACGCCCGTGGCCTGGGGATCAGTATCGTGGACCTCGCCCCGCAGTCCCTCGCCGCGGAAGACCACGACAAAGCGATGTTCCTTGACCGGTTCGACGAAGACCTCGACGCCAGGAATCTTCACGTTGCGCAAGATGGCGGCGATCGGGGCGCTCTCTTCGCTGGGAATGCGTCCGGCGCGGCGGTCGCTGATCTTGCCCGACGGGTCGAGCGTGCAGTAGTTGCCGCGGGCCGCCACATCGTTGGCCTGCAAGTGGAATCCAATGCCGGTGGCCTCGAGCGCGCCGCGGCCAATCTGGTAGACGAGCGGATCGTAGCCGAAGAGTCCCAGGTGTCCCGGCCCGCTGCCGGGCGTGATGCCCAGCTTCACCGGAATGGAGAGCCCCAGCACGCCGCGTCGCGCGAGCTCGTCGAGATGGGGCGTCTGGGCCGTTTCCAGTTCGGTCAGACCGCTGGGCTCGAGCGGCAGTCCCCCCAGGCCATCGGCCACCAGCAGCACGATCTTCGTATCGTTCTTTTGCTTGAGGCTGCGGGTCAGATCGTGAAGGTCCATCGTCGTGCTCCGAAAAGTGCTCTGCGAGCCTTGGGGTCCATAAACGGCCGGCCGCCCTGCCCTTTCTGTAGCAAAACAGGTCGAAAGCACAAGTCACCGGCGGCGGCTAGAACGGGGGGCGAGGCTGCGGTATCTTCGAGCGCCCCACACTGCCTGGCCGTGCAGTGTCCGGGGAATGGCCGCAACGACTGTGAAGAAGGATGTTATCGATGGCGACGCGACTCACCTGGCTCGGACATGGCACGTGGACGATCGAAACCGCCGGCACCAAGATCCTGCTCGATCCGTTTCTCGACGATAATCCCACCGCCCCCGTGCGCGCCGACGATATTCACGCCGACGCGATCCTTGTCTCGCACGGACATTTCGACCATGTGGCCGACCTGGTGAAGATTGCCAAACGGACCGACGCCACGGTGATTGCGAACTACGAAATCTGCGCCTGGGCCAACCAGCAAGGGGTCGAGAAGGTCGAGTACATGAACCTGGGGGGGACGATCGCGCAGCCTTGGGGACGCGTGAAGTTGACCATCGCTCACCATAGCTCGGTCCTGCCCGACGGAACGTACGGCGGCAATCCGGGCGGGTTCCTCCTCTTTCTCGCCGACGCCACGATCTACTTTGCCTGCGATACGGCCCTCTTCGAGGAGATGCGCACGATTGGCTCGGCGGGGATCGATCTGGCCGTGCTGCCGATCGGCGACCGGTTCACGATGGGCCCCGACGATTCGCTCGAGGCGATCAAGCGGATCAAGCCGCGCCGCGTCGCCCCGGCGCACTACAACACCTGGCCCCCCATCGCGCAGGACGCCTCGGCCTGGGCCGCGAAGGTGAAATCAGAAACAGAGGCCGAGCCGCTCGTCCTCGAGCCCGGCGGCACGATCGAGATCTAACGCTCGACAATCATCCAGCCAGCAGTGCCACGCTTGATGGCGGTCGCTTCGCAGTAGCCATAACCAAAGGGCTTTCTACTCGGGCGGAACGCGGACCTGGATCTCGCCCTCCACGACGCGCACTTCGTAGCTCGAGATCTTGATGCGGGGATTATCGCACCAGGTGCCGTCGCAGATGCTGAAGCGCCAGGCATGCCAGGGGCAGGCCACGACGCCATCCTGCACTTCGCCGGCCCCCAGCGACGCGCCCATGTGGGGGCAGAGATCGTCGATCGCAAAGTACTCGTCGTTGGTGCGAAAGACTGCTACCAGGCGTTTGTTCACGCAGAACGTGCCACCGCGTCCCTCGGGGATCGAACCCACGCGGGCCACGGTGACGAAATCGCCGGCAGCGGTTCCCTCGGTCATTGGAATTCGTATCTCTGCTTCGCGGAAAGAAAGTCGACGCTCGCCCGGACGGTCGAGCAACGAATTCTATCCCAGGGCCGCACGGGGGAAAATGGCTCGCGCGCGTCGCCGGCCGACGCATGCTTGCACCCTTGCGTCGCGTGTGAAACACTACGTACGTACCGCTGCCCACGCCAGGAACCACACCACGATGCGCACCAATCCCGTCAAACGAAAACTGCAAGCGGGCGAGCCCAGCTTTGGCACGTGGCTCTCGCTGGGAGATCTCTACGCGACCCGCGTCCTGGCCCGCATGGGCTTTGACTGGCTCACCCTCGACATGGAACACTCGGCGATCGACTGGTCGCAGGCGGCCATGATCTTTGGCTGCATTGCCGATGCGGGAGGGGTGCCGTTGGCCCGCGTGCCGCGCGGCTCGCATCAGCTCATCAAACGCGTGCTCGACGCGGGGGCCTGGGGCATCGTGGTGCCGATGGTGAACACGGTCGAAGAGGCCCGCGTCGCCATCGCCGCGGCCAAATATCCCCCCGAGGGAAATCGCAGCCTGGGGGGGGGCATGCATGCGATGAACTTCGGAGCCAGCAGCGGCGAGTACTTCAAACAGGCCAACGACGAGATTCTCGTCATCCTGCAGACCGAGAGTCCGACGGGCGTCCGCAACGCGAAGGAAATCTATTCGCTCCCCGGCGTGGACGGCATCTTCGTCGGACCGGTCGACCTGCGGGCCAACATGCGACGCGCCGACGGCAGTGAGGCTTCGGATGAAGAGTTCGAGGAGATGCTCGCGCAGGTGGTGGCCATCGGCCGCGAAACCGGCACCCCCACCGGCATGCACGTGATGGATACCGGCGCCGCCCACCGACGCGCGGAACAAGGCATGCAGTTCATCGCCGTCGGGAGCGAGCTGCGTTTCATGTCGACCAAGGCACAAGAAGTTCTGCGTGAGCTGGCGCCGAGCAGCGTCGAGAAGGACCTGGCGCGGTACTAGTCCGGCTTTGTTTTTTGAACGCAAAGACGCAAAGACGCAGAGGCGCAAAGATTCCATAGCTGTGCCACTTTGTAGGTCGGGTACGCGCGTACCTGACACTTGATCCCCTTTGCGTCTTTGCACCTTCGCGCCTTTGCGTTGAAGCGTTTTCCTTTTAGATCTTGGAAAACCGATGAGCGTCTACGTTCTGGCCACGCTCGACACGAAGGGGATCGAAGCCGCCTTCGTGCGCGATCAACTAGTGTCGCGCGGCGTAGCAGCGGTGCTTGTCGACACGGGCTGCCTTGGTGAGCCGGCCGTGAAGGCCGATATCGCACGGACAACGATCTATGAAGCCGCCGGCACGACGCTCGCCGCCGTCCGCGAGAAGGCCGATCGCGGCCATGCGGTGACGACCGCCGCCGACGGCGCCGCGAAGCTCATCGCGCAGCTTCACGCCGCGGGAAAAGTCTCGGGCGTGATCTCCCTCGGCGGGTCGGCCGGCACGACGATCGGCACCGCCGCCATGCGCGCGTTGCCGCTCGGCGTACCCAAGATCGCCGTCAGTACGCTCGCCTCGGGACAAGTACGGCAATATGTCGGTGACAAAGACATCCTGATGCTCAACTCGGTGGTCGACATTCTCGGCCTCAATCGCATCAGCCGCATCGTACTGACCGAAGCCGCACGGGCGATGGCAGGCATGGTGCTCTTCGCCGGTGACGCGATTGCGGCGGGCGATGACAAGCCGCTCGTCGCGGCGACCATGTTCGGCGTCACCACTCCCTGCGTGGAGCATGCTCGCAAGCTACTGCTCGAGGCCGGCTACGAGGTGCTCGTCTTTCACGCCACGGGCAGCGGCGGACAGGCCATGGAATCGCTCATCCGCGACGGACTTATTGCCGGCGTGCTCGACATCACCACGACCGAGCTGGCCGATGAGCTTGCAGGGGGCACCCTTTCGGCCGGACCGACGCGACTCACCGCGGCCGCCGAGTTGGGCGTGCCGCAGGTCGTTAGTGTGGGCGCGACCGATATGGTGAACTTTCAGGCGCCGGAGACCGTGCCCGAGCGCTTTCGTGGCCGCAAGTTCTATCAGCACAACCCCACGGTGACGCTGATGCGCACCACGGTCGACGAGAACCGCCAGATCGGCGAGGACATCGGCCGCAAAGTGGCTGCCGCACGCGGACCGGCAGTGATTTTGTTGCCACGGCAAGGCGTTTCGGCAATCGACCGCACGGGACAACCGTTCGACGATCCCGCGGCACGAGAATCGCTCTACGCCGGCATCCGCGACGCGGCTGGATCGACAGAGATCATCGAACTGGACCAGCACATCAATGATGCCGCTTTTGCTGAAGCAGCCGCGAGGAAATTGCTTGCGCTGATGGCAAGGAAGAACCGCTAAGGCACGACGATTCGAAAGTTGCAGGCGGGAATGCGACAGGGAGCAGCAAATCAAACAGGCCAAGATTCTTCGCTGGCCAATGCGGCTCTTATTTTCGCCAGCCTCATCTTTCTGCTTCTCGGGTTGCTCTACGCATTTGTGTTTGCGATGAAGCGAGGCGCAGATCACTCCTTGGGGTTTGAAGTTGACGATCTATTCAGTGCGTATTGGTTTCTCATGTCGCTGACTTGTTTCCTTGTTCGTTGGCGCATCGTCCGCCCTAAAACGGGAACGATCTTGGAACGGCGATGGGACAACATAATTGGATATACGGGTGCCGTAATTGTCTTCTTCGGCATCTGCTATTTTCTTGTCGTGTTGAGAGTGATGATCCGACAAATTTGGCCGTAACTCACCGGTTACCGTTGGAGTAGATTCCGCATGAGCCTTTTCTCCCGCGAGGAAATCCTCCGTCGACTGCGTGCCAAGGTGGCCGAGGGGCGGCCCATCGTCGGCGGCGGCGCCGGCACCGGCATTAGCGCCAAAATGTCGGAGGCCGGCGGCATCGATCTCTTGGTGATCTACAACTCGGGCCGCTTTCGCATGGGGGGTCGCGGATCGCTCTCGGGTATGATGCCCTATGGCGATGCCAATGCCATTGTGATGGACATGGCGCGCGAGGTGATTCCCGTCGTCAAGCACACGCCGGTGCTGGCGGGCGTGTGTGGCACCGATCCCTTTCGCTTGATGAAGCTCTTTTTGCGCGAGGTGGCGGCCGCAGGTTTCTCGGGCGTGCAGAACTTTCCGACCGTGGGGCTGATCGACGGCACGTTCCGCGCGAATCTCGAAGAGACCGACATGGGCTACGGCCACGAGGTGGACATGATCCGCCAGGCGGCCGAGATGGGCCTGCTGACCACGCCCTACGCGTTCAATCCCGACGAAGCCCGGGCAATGGCCGAGGCGGGCTGCGACATTCTGATCCCGCACATGGGGCTGACGACCAAGGGGAGCATCGGCGCGCATACGGCGCTCACGCTGGAAGAATCGGCCCGGCAAGTGCAGGCGATGCACGATGCGGCAAAACGCGTGAACAAGGAGGTGCTGGTTCTCTGCCACGGCGGCCCCATCGCCGAACCGGCCGACGCGCAATACATCCTCGACCACACCGAAGGCATCGTCGGCTTCTACGGCGCCAGCAGCATGGAACGCCTGCCGGTGGAACCAGCGATCAAGAACCGAGTCGGCGAGTTCACCGGCATGAAGCTGTATTGATGGCTGCGCGGCAAGTGCGCCCGAATGTATTGATCACAGGCAGAGGCGTACCAGCCACGATCTTCGCGGACGAGCACCACGCGAATCACGCCGCCGACCGGCGGGTAGGTCGCCAGGAAGGTCTTGTAGTGTTTCACGCTCGCCGATTCCCTGATTCTTCGATTCTCTACAATCGCGGCATGTCAACATGACTCCGCAGGTCAAGAATTAACTTGAAATCTCCCGAGCATATGGATACCCTTCGCGAATAACTGGGCGAACTTTCTCGACGGGCTTTGGCCGCGCACGACGAATACAACGCCAGACAAGGGGGGCTTTCTTTGCTGGGGCAAAGCTAGATGCCACGAATCTGCTCTCAATTGTGGCGGTAAGGCGGCAGCTTCTACCTTTCTCATCTCGCAGCATAAGTGCCGCTCGACGTGCGCGCTTGCCCAGCAGGCGATGCGCCGACGGCAGATGCTTGTGCTGCGCGCATACCGACGCCAGTCACTCGCTGCAAAGGGGCTTCGACATGTCACCATGGGCCGGACGTAAGGGCAAGCATCGCAACCGACTTCAAACGCGCCGTTCGAACGACGGTGTTCGCATCGAGCAACTCGAGGAGCGTCGCTTGCTCTCGGTGAGCACTTCCTGGAACGCCATGACCAGTAAGCTCACCGTCACGGGCACCAATGGCGCCGACCAGATTTACCTGCGTGCCGTCGGCGGCTACGTCAACGTCGAGAATGAAAGCGGGAGTGTCGTGCATTGGAGTGGCTCGGGGGATGGAGTCACGCCAGGCCTGGTGCAAACCATCGAAGTGCTGGGTACGAATAATCTTTCCGGCAGTGACGGGGCAGACAAAATCAACTTGTCGGCGGTCACCGCCGGGAACGGCTTTACCAACATCACAGGTACGACACTCAACGGCGGAGCCGGGGACGATTCAATCACGGGGAGTGCGTTCGCGGATCTTATTACCGGCCACAAAGGAAATGACACGATCAACTGCGGAGACGGCAATGACACGGTCGTTGGGTCTGGTGATGGTGGCGAAGGATATGATTCCATTCACGGAGAAGGCGGGGATGATTCGCTTCATGGTGGCGGCCAAGGAGATTCCATTAATGGTGGAGATGGAGCAGACATCATCTTCGCGGGCGACGGAAGCGAAGGACACGAGTTACATGGTGGTGCTGGCAACGACACCATCACCGGCAGCGACGGGGCGGAAGGCGACACGATCTCCGGCGGCGCAGGCAACGACGTTCTCACCGGTGGAAATGGCAGCGATGTCTACCTGTATGTAGGCTCCGATCTGGGTAGCGACACCATCAATGAAAACGCCGACCAATCGAATGACTGGATAGATTTCTCGGGCTTTTCGGGTGGCGCGATTACGATCAACATCGGCATCACGACTGAACAAACCGTTGGCACGAATACGAAGATCACGCTTTCGACGACTTCATCTATCGAAGATGTCACAGGTACCAATCTTGCTGATAGCATTACTGGCAACAGTCGTCCAAACTGGCTGGAAGGCAAAGGTGCTGCGGACACACTGATCGGCCTGGGTGGCGATGACACCCTCGAGGGAGGCGGTGGCAACGACTCAATGGTGGGTGGGAGCGGGATTGACACTTACCTTTTCATCGGCACGAATCAAGGCAGCGATACGATTGATGAAGGGACGGGAGACGACGGAGACAGGCTGGATTTTGGAGCCTTTGGGGCGGGTATCACCCTCCATCTAGGCATCACAAGCCTGCAAGCGATCGGCGGCAGCACCTCGATCACCTTGCTTGACTCCGCTGGCCTGGAACACTTTTACGGGAGCAACCACGCCGAGCACATCACGGGCAATGATCGGCCCAACGATATTAGCGGCAACGGCGGCGACGATACCATTATTGGCGGCAGCGGCGACGACACCCTTTGGGGTGGCGATGGCGCCGACACGATGAGCGGCGGCTCCGGCAACGACGTGCTAATGGGGGGCGCGGGGAACGATTCGTTAACCGCTGGAGCCGGCAACGATTGCCTTTTTGGGGCGGATGGTGACGATACGCTTGTTGCTTCCATCGGAAACGACATGCTGTTCGGTGAAGCGGGCAACGACTTGTTTCGAGCCGATCTCGTAGTTGGAGCCGTGAATGTATCGACGGACGACGGTCCTGGCGACGATTCATTGACGGTAAACATGCCAGCCGGCTCTGCTGGGCAAGCGGTATCGATCGATTTGGATTCCGTCAATATTTCCAATGGAATCATTAATTTCCGTAACCTTGCTCGCCTTCAATTGCATACAGCCGATGGCGCGGACACGATCAATGTGTTTCAACCGGATATAGGCGAGTTGCCTCCCGAGATACTAATCGTCTCGAACGGGGGAAATGACACGATTACGATCCTCCTCGGTGTAACGCCCCACACAACGCTGTTCGCCATCCACGGCGGCGTAGGATCGAATCTAGTCGAGGTGCGTGGGACACCGAGCCCAGACTATTTCGAGTTGGATGGAAGCTCGCTCGACGCCGTGAATGGCTCGCGCGTTCTCTTTTCCGATGTTGCCCACCTGACGATTGACGCGCTCGGTGGCAACGACCACATCGTGCTGCGAGATAGCACACTGGTCGGAATAACGACGGTGCTTGGCGGAAGTGATGCTGATCGCATCGAGCTAGCAAGCCCAAATTCTGGAAACTTTGTTCTCAGCGGCGATGCTGGGGACGACACCATCGTTGTACGAGAACCTCTGACCAGCGGCACGACTGTCCAAGGCGGGCCCCACGTCACGGGGGACGTGTTGGACTTGAGCCACAATGGCCTCTCGGCCGCGAACTTGCCGGTTTCTGCCAGCGGCATCGAGACGGTCGATTTGAGTTATAACGCGTTCGTCGCGGCACCAAATCTGCCGGCGGGCATCGTGACCGCCGATCTGCGCTACAACAGCCTGACAGCGCTCAGCAATCTCGCGGCGGTGACCACGCTCCGCAAGTTGTTGCTCCATGGAAACTCCAATACACCAGATTTCTCGACACTGCGTGGGCGACTCTTCAAGACCGATCTACCGGCGGTTGGGCTTGAGAAGGCGGAGCGGATTTCCAACGCGGAAGACGCCTTGATGGGAGTGGCACGCGCACTCCATTTCTCCCCGGTCGAGATCTATGAGTATGTGCTCAACAATTTTGAATTCCAGGCGTATGCCGGGCTGATGAAAGGCGTGCGAGGCACGCTTCTTACCCGCGCGGGAAATTCCTGGGATTTGTCAGAGTTATTGATCGGTCTTCTCAATGCAGCCGGCACCTCTCTCTCCAACTTGTCGTATACAACGGCTCAGGTTCTTCTTCCGTTCGACAGAGGGCGCGCCTGGTTAGGGGTAGAAACGGATCAGGCCGCGCGCGATGTTTTGAGCTTGAGCGGGCTCCATAGTGTCATGTCGGTTTCCGCTGGTGGATTCATCATCGACCATGCTTGGGTAGACGTAAATTTCTCAGGCGTGGGTGGTTCCGCGAGCGTGGCCCTGGATCCTGCCTGGAAATTCCGCGATTACCGGCCAGGCATCAAGGATGTGGTGAAAAATCTCCCCTTTTCCATCAGCAGTTCAACGCTCGAGTCTCAGTACCTGAGCGAAGTCCGTGATCAGCTTCCTTATGAATGGTACGAAGACCGTATCGCCGAATATTTGCGCGAACACTATCCGGGCGCCGGCTTGGCCGATATCAGTCGCGAAGGCCCCATCCGGGCACAAACATTTGATTTCTTGCCGAGTTTTGTTTCCGGCATGCTGATCAAGCGACCTGCAGGTGTTCCATCTGGCCCGGATTTCTCCACTTACGCATCCGCACCCGCTTCTTATTTCGCCAGCCACTCCGCCACCGGGCCAGAACTCTTTACGCACCGTTTACAACTTGTGATCTCGAATGGGACGACAACGCCGGATTATGTGACCACCTTGCAGACTCGCAATATCGGACTTGAGCCCATCTTCATCACCTGGGTAGACATACCAGATGAAGAGGGACAACTTCCAGATCGCAGACTAGCGAAGCTGCATGTCGGTAATGTCGTTACTACTATCCCAATTTACTTCGTCCAAAATGATCTTGGTTTTGCCAACCAGATCACGTTGACGCTGAGTCTCTTTGAACCAGGAACCAGTCATAGCGGAGGCGCGACTCCGAACCATGCCGCGAAATATACGCGCAAGGTGGGCACGTCAATCGCCCTTGGACTCGATGCCAACCAAAGCAATGACGTCACGCTGGCCGAGCAACAGGCTCGATTGAACGAGCTTGTGGAAAACCGCAGCATGAACGACTTCGGCCAGGATGGCATCGGACACCTGCTGACGATGGCGGTGTGGACTCATTATCGCCGTGCCGATCAAGCCAACGCCATCCTCGATGCCTACGCGCATACGGTGCGCTCGCGAAACCGCGTCGAGGCCGGCATGACGAGTTCGACGCGAACCTTGATCTTACGGCCAGATGTACAAAACCCGTATGTTCCACAAGGACTATTCATTGATATCAAGGACGTGAACTACACCGTGGGGCACGACATCTATGCCACCGATGCGTCTACACTTCATTCGGACTACGAATTTGATCGTGCCCGGCTGCAGATGTTTACCAGATCGGTGCTGGAGCATGGAGTTTGGGAGGAAGTGGTCAATGCCGAAAGCATTTCGACCATTAAAGCACTGCAGATCGCCAACGCCAACAGCGGCGACACGAACTTCGTACAAGCGCTGAAACTGGGACAAACACCGAATCTTGCATCGTTTCTAACCACTCTCATCAACAACTACGGACCTGTTCTGGGGCCTAAACTCGTCGGCACGTCGAGCGACACCAAGGCGGCGGGAACGATCTGGGGGTACCTCAACAATGGCGCGATCGTGCGCGTCCATACGCATCCAATTGTCATTACGGGCGGCAACTGGACCGGCGTAGGTTACTTGGCTGAAAAGAGTGTCCCCGGCGACTTCTACTACATTTTCGGAATCGCGGATGAACAAGGAAATTCGGGAAATGGCGGCGGTGCTTCCACAAAGGCAAATGCGTACTCAACTCCTCTCAAGACCGTCGCGAGTCATATCGAAGGCGACCCGGTCAATATTTCAAATGGCTCCGTATATGAAGAGGTGATCGATATCGAGATCCCGCGACCGGGCTTGCCGTTGAACTTTGCCCGGTACTACGACTCGTCGCTCAAGATCGATCGAGGTTTGGGGCTCGGCTGGACACATACCTATAGTCATTTTCTCGAGTTCAATCCCACGGGCGAACCGACCGGCACGGTGGCCTGGACGGACGACAAGGGGATCCGCACCATCTTTCGGCCGAATGGCTCGGGCGGATATATCATTCCCGACACGCGCCGGGGCGAGTTTCGACGAGTTCTAGCCAGCGGCGGCGTGCCAGAACACTACCTCTGGCGCGACAAGACAGGCTTCACGCTGGAATTCGAGAAGGTGTATGGCGCTCTTACCAAGATGTCGGACCGCAATGGAAATATTATTACTTTCCAGTACGATCCCGCGCAGCATGGCGGCCCGGTGCGGTTGAGGGCGGCAATCCATAACGCCACCAACAACGGGCTGATCTTTCACTACAATGCGGGAGACGACCGCTTTGACCGCATCCAGGACATGGCGGGTCGGGAGTGGCGCTACCTCTTCAATGACGGACTGTTGCGCGAGGTGAAGTCTCCCTCGTCGTCCAGCACGTTGGAATCGACGTTTCAATACGCCTATGGCAACAGCCGGCTCGACCCCACTCACTTCAAGCTGAAGCAAGTTACCCAGCCCGACGGCGGGGTGATCTCCTATCGGTATTATCCCAACGGGCGCGCGTTCCAAGTGACGGACCCTGAAGGTTACGTTCAAACGTTCCAATACGACCAGCACAAGAATGAAGCCCGATTCATCGACGAGCGACTCCACTCGAAAACCTTCGTCTACAACGCCGGCGGTGGCTTAGAGAAACAAATCAACCACGATCGCGGCACGGAATACACCCTCTGGAACGACGGGCTGGTGCGCGAGCGCATCGGCCCCCTGGGGATATCCGAGGGCTACCAGTACTTCATTCCCGGCGATGGAGGCGAGAATGAACGTTTGGGCAACGTGACGGCGATTCGGCGGTTCTTCCGTTACGGCGGGGCAACTCATGCGATCACCGACTTGTTCGACGGCACCAACCCGCCCCGTCACATGCAGGTGGACGAGCTTTTCACTTATCAAAGCCTGCACGAGGGGGGCAACCCAAATAATCCTTTCCTCGTCAGCGTGATGACCAGCTCGACGGATCGCGTGGGCACGCTCACGAACTATGGATATGACGCGAAGGGCAACGTAACTGGAATGACGCGAGCGGTGGGGCAGGCCGAGCAGAATACGACGGCAATGACCTACCTGGCGAACGGTCTGCTCCAAAGCGTCACGCAGCCGCGCGGCACCGCGTCGAGCGGAATTCCCGACGATTTCAAGACGACCTATACCTACGACGTGTTCGGCTCTGGAAAAGTCGCCTCGACGACAACCTGGATCAGCGCGGGGGTCTCGGCGGTCGAAACGTTCCAGTACGATTCCTTCGGCCTGGGACAGTTGAATGAATACGTCAACGCCAACAACCAGCGCACGCTCTACACGAACGATTTGCTCGGTCGGCGAATCGTCGAGATCCGCCCGGAACAGTTCGCCGGCCAGGCGATGATCGATCGCACGTGGAAAACGAAGTATTTCCGCAACGGGCTGGTCGAGATGACGACCGAACCGAACGGTCGCACTCCCGCACTGGACGATCGCTCGGTGCTCTACACGTATGACCTGCGACAACTGCCGATTTCGACCACCTTTGTTCCGCCGGCGGGGGATCCCACGGACAAGGTAACGCTCGTGATGGGGCACGACGCGATTCGCAACGTAGCCTTCCAGACCGACGGGAGGGGGGGCCTCACGCGGCTCGACTACGATGCGCGCAATCGCCCCTGGCGAACGATCCATGCCGACGGCGCGACGGTGCTCGTCTCGTACAGCGAGGCCGGTCAACCGCTCGTGATGGTCGATGCGCTGGGCCGCCGCACGCGATTCGAGTACGACAAGCTGGGACGCCTGATCAAGCGCACCGATCCCGATCCGGACGGGAGCGGCTCGCCCGTCTGGAACTTCCGCTACGATGACCTGGGCAACAGGACCGCCGTCATCGATCCACTGAATTCTCGCACGGACACGGCGTACGACCGGCTTTCTCGCGTGACTTCCGTCCTCTTTGTCGACCCGGACAACGCGGGCCCACTCTTGCGCCGTCGCATCACGAACACCTACTACGAGGACGGCGACTTGAGGGCGGTGTCCGAGGACGTGCCCAACACGAGCCTGCCCGTGCGTCGCACGGAATTCGACGTGGACGGCCTGCACCGCAGGACGGTCGAGCGTTTCAAAGAGGGGGGGCCGTCGGGGACGCAGCTCTACAGCACGGCCACGACGTACGACGCGGTGGGGAACGTCAAATCCTTTACCGACCGCCTGGGACACACGACCAACTACGACTACAACGCACGGAACGAGCTCGTCACGGTGACGCAGCCCGCCCCGTTCGGCGGTGGCCCGGAGACGCGGCCCGTCTGGCAGTACGCGTACGACGCGAACGGCAATCGCACGCTGGAAACGGATCCGCGCGGCAACCAGACCCGCACCAGTTACGATCGCATGAACCGCCCGGTTCTCAGCGAACGGTTGGACAGCGGCAACGTGGTCCGCAGCGCTACGTCAGTCGCTTACGACTCGGCGGGCAACCAGGTGTCGGCGACCGATCCGCTCGGCCGGACGGCTTACAGCGAATTCGACGAGCGCAACCGGCGGATCGAGCATCTCGACGCCCTGCTGACCAGCACGAAGACGAGTTACGACCTGGTCGGCAACGTGGTCTTGACGCTGGTCTCCGCCGGCGGCGGCCAGCTCGAACGTCCCACGCTTTACGAGTACGACAAGCTGAATCGTCTCATTCGGCGGGTCGATTCCGACCCGGACGGCGGCGGCCCGGCTTACGTTTCGCCCGTCTGGCGCTACGAGTACGACAAGCTCGGCAATCTTACGAAGGTGATCGACCCGCGGCTGAATCCCACGCAATTCACTTACGATCGCCTGGGGCGCGAGATCGAGGAAAAGGACGCCCTCAATCAAATCTCGAGAACCACGTACGACAACTTCGGCAACGTGGCCAAGACCGACGATCGGCGCGGCCGCAGCTTCAGCTATGAATACGACGCGCTCAACCACCTGACGCACACGCGGCAGTGGCGTTATCCAGGGGGGGGCGGCACCCAGATCCTGGTGGGGCACGTGGTGACGATCTTCGACGCCAACGGTAACCTACTGGACGAGGCGGTCGACGTCCTGGACGTTTCCAATTTGGACAACGTCCACTCGGTGGCCACGCGGCACACCTACTTCGGCTACGACGCCCTCGACCGTCGCACGAGCGTGACCGACAACGACGGAAAATCGTGGATCACCACCTACGACAAGGCGGGCAATATCATTGCCGAAACCGATCCTCTCGCACGGCGGACGGAATTCAATTACGACGCCCTGAACCGTCCGACCACGCGGCGGATCATGGACGGCGCCAACGTCTTCTCGACGTGGACCACCACGTACGACGCGGCGGGCAACGTTCAGGCGGAGACCGACCCTCTCGCGCAAGCTACTTCGTATCAGTACGACCGGCTCGACCGCGCGGTGCGCGTGACCGATCCGCGCGGCTTCGTCACGGTCCACCAGTTCGACCCCTTCGGTAACCAGACGGCCCTGATCGACGCGACGGGCAACACGACGCGGTGGACCTACGACGCCTTGAATCGCCTGCGGGCGGAGCAGCAGTTCACCAGCGCCGGCGCCCTGGTCGGGGGGACGGTGGGGTACTTCTACGACGCGGCGGGGAATTTGACGCACCAGACCGACCGCCGCAACAACACGACGCTCTACGTCTACAACGCACTCAACCGGCTGGTCACCGAGGAGTGGCGGACCGGCGGGACGTTCAGCGGGACGCCGGTTCGTTCGCTCGGTTACGAGTACGATCCGGACGGGCTGCTGACGCGGGTGGGGGACTCGGGTTCCAGTCCCGAGCAGGCCACGCTGTACGAGATCGCCATCGATGCGGCGGGACGAGTGGGGCAGGTGGACTACACGGGCCCCTACGGCCTGGCGAAGATCCGCGCGCAGGACACGCGTTTCAGCGACGGCCAGGTGCAGCATCACGTCACGCGCTACGAGCCCCCCGGCGGCCCGGCGACCGTGCTGCAAAGGCGCTCCGCCTACGACGTGGCGGGGCGGCTCAGTTCGGTGATCCACGGCGGCAACAGCGTCGACGCCACGCCGATGGAGATCACCTTCGCCTACAACGCCGCCGGCGAACTGACCGGTCTCCAGCGTTTTCACGGGGCCACGCCCGTGGGGAGCAGCGCCTACGCCTATCAGCATCCGGCGGGCTGGCAGACCAGCGTGGCGCACTTCGGGCTGCAGGGGGCGATCGCCGCCTACGACCTGACCTACCGGCCCGACGGGCGGCTCGCCTCCCTGGGACGCACGGCCACGCCCGACTTCGGCACCTACGCCTACAGCTACGACCAGACCGGCCAGTTGCTGGGGGTGAACCACTCGGGCGCGAACGACGAATCGTACGGCTACGACGCCACGGGCAACCGCACTTCCTCGTCCGCCCCCGGCCTGGCGACCGCTTACCAGACCGATTCCTTGAACCGCGTGATCGACGACGGCACGTACACCTACACGTACGACGCCGACGGGAACCAACTCACGCGGACGCACAAGACCAGCGGCGAATTCACCCAGTATGGCTGGGATCATCGGAACCGGCTCGTGTCGGTCATCACTTCCATGGCGGTCGGTGGGTTCGAGACCAGCCATGTCGAGTATCTGTACGATTACCGTGATCGGCGTGTGGCGCGGCTCTACGACACGACGAACCTCTTCCCCTCGCCGCAGCCCCCCTCCTCGGTCACGCACTATCTCTACAACGAGCTCGATCAGGTGATCCTCGAGTTGTTCGACAACGACGCTGGGGGGAGCGGCGTGGCGGACGTTCGGCATCGCTACGCCTATGGCCCGCTGGTCGATCAGGTGCTGTTGGACGAGGCCGATCTCGTCGGCGGCGGGCGCGAGCTGCGCTGGCTGCACGCCGATCAGCAAGGGACCGTCCGCGACGTCAGTAACAACGCCGGCGCGATCATCGACCGCCGCACGTTCGACAGCTTCGGCCGCGTCACCAGCGACTCGAACGGGGCCGTCGACGTCCTCTTCGGCTACACCGGCCAGGAATACGACGCCACGGTCAAACTCCACTACTACGACCGCCGCTGGTACGACCCCGACACCGCAAGATTTTTGAGCCAGGACCCCGCCTGGGATGACATCAATCCCTATCGCTACGTCGGCAATGATGCCGTCAATGCCACTGATCCCACGGGACTGGCCGCCAAACGTTTCGCCGGCCTTTCCCTCGATCAGCAGCGGACCGTGGTTCAGGCCGCCGGCTTTGGTCTGGGAAGCGGATTTGGCGGAACTGGCGCCGCGGCTGTCGCCTCGTCCTTCTCGACCCTCGGCGCGACGATGATCGACGATCCAGGGCGCTTCTTCAATTATCGTCCGCCCCGCGCCGACACGACGCCGGAGTCGGTCGGCTGGGAGATGGCTTACGGCGCGGGACGCGGACTCCGGGCCGGCGCGTATCAGGTGGCGAACACATTCAGCTTCGGGCTTGCTTACGGGCAAGAGACACAACACGCGTGGGATGCCTCGGGGCTCAATGGGACGTGGACCCAACAGATCACCGTCGGCGCGGCCACCGTTTCACGCGAGGCGCTGATCTCGGCCAGCGGGGTGCGGTTCGCACAACTAGCGCAGCAGGGCTACCGTGGCGCGTACACGGCTGCGCAAGGAGTCGCCGCCTACGATGCCTATACCAGCGGCGTCTCGTTGGCCGAAGGCGCCGAGTCCTTCTCGCAAGGCAAGTACGTGCAGGGCACCTTGCAGACCGGCGCGGGATTTTTAGGCCTCGCCGGCACTCGAGCCACCTTCCGCACCCTCCACGCCGATGAATTCGCCGGAGTTGCCGGGAGTGCAAGGTTCAATGAGATTTTGGTGGGGCCAAATAGAGCTCTGGTCGAACAACCGCGAGACGCCCTTGGACGGTTCTTATCAAAGTCCGGAGGTGAAGTACGTCCAGGATATCTTGCAGAGCAGGCCACCTTCGATGCGGTTCGACAAAAGTCCGGTTGGCGTGTTATTAGCGATCCTGTATATGTTCGGGATGCGACTGGGCAATTGCGAGTTTATGACGGGGCAGCAATTTCTCCAGGCGGCAGGTATATCGGGCTTGAAACGAAATCTGGAACGGGAAGATTAACGCCGGCTCAGCGCGATTTCGACTTCAGGCTTAATTCGAGTCGTGCGAATACAGCACAAGGCGTCGGGCAGAGTAGCCAGATCGTTATCGAGCGTGCAATTGAGGTGCGCCGATGAACGAAACTAAAAAAGATGTTCACAACAATCTTTGTCGAGCGATTGCTGCGAAACTCGATTTCACCATGGAAGATAAAGGATTTTCGCGCGACAGGAACTCACTTGATTACATTCGGCGATGCGACGCTGGCGAGCAACTATTGCAAATTCATTTTACCTTCAAGCCTGCGCTCGATTCAAGGGCCAATGCGCACATTTATCCGTGGCTTAGATTGAAGTTCCCCGAGGTAAATAGAGTAGCATCGGAAATTGTCGGAGGACAGCATGGAGCGATTGGAACAACCGATATCACACTTGCGCAACCTGTGGACTTCGTAATTCCTAAGAAAGCCCATATCTATTGGTTCACTTACGGTCGCGAAGACGATTACGTCCTTTGCGTCCGTTCGATCCAGGGTTATATCGAGAAATGGATCATTCCTTTCCTGGATGACTATACAACTGTTGCTTCATTGACTCATTTTTACGAATCCAAGGACGAGCGTATTCCCGCCCAGCGCCACTTCTACATCTACGTGGCGGCGGCGTACATTTTGTTGGGTCAGCCGGCTAAGGCGATGGAAGTTCTGGAAACGAAGTTCGGCAGGCCAGGTTCACGACGGGATTATGCCAAAGCATTCGAGTACGTCGAACGTTTACTAAAATGACTTTATAGGTGTAGTGGACTAGGGATTTCCAGTGGGCACGCGTGAGGTATTTAGCACTGGCGGTTGGGTGATTTACACAAGC
>JAHBXR010000033.1 GCA_019636335.1 Pirellulales bacterium | reverse complement strand
GCTCATCCGCGGGACGCGATGACTTTTCATCATTTGCATGCGTTTCTCATGTGAGACTTTCATCGTGGCCGATTGTGCAATTTCCGATTCTGGAAACACATTTAGAATCTGCTGGCACTCCTCGGGACTAAATGGGAGACGGAGATAAATCCTCTCGATTGGTTCGTCACCAAGATGCATCCGAAACGCGTTGACGGAGGAAGCTCCTCCTTGCTCACCCCGATATTGAACTGGCATCAAACGGTCGTCTATGACTTCATGTAATTTTCCACGTTCGGAGTAGGGCACCAGCTTGCCACCTTGAAGTTCAATCCACTGTCGTGTGGTCTGCCTGCGATGGACGATCGCCTGTTGCCTACTCGCCCAGGCCATGGGAAGTGCCAAGATCGTCAATACCGTGAACAGGATTCGCAAGTTGAGTCGAGGCCGACGTATTGTAAATATCTCCAGCATGAGGGCATTTTAAGCCAAACGAGCGACAAAGTCCCTAGTATACTGTGGCTCCCCAAGAGTCACCGGTGCGTTTAGCAATTTGACGCCCCAATGCAACTGCCCGACCTCAACGTCATCCGCGCCGCCGCCCAGCGCATCGCCCCCTTCGCGCATCGCACGCCCGTCCTCACGTCACGCTATTTCAACCAGCGCACGGGCAGCGACGTCTTCTTCAAGTGCGAAAACTTCCAGCGCGTCGGCGCCTTCAAGTTCCGCGGGGCGACGAATGCCGTGCAATCGCTCGGCGACGATGAGGCCCGACGCGGAGTCGTCACGCACTCTTCGGGCAACCACGCCCAGGCCCTGGCGCTGGCTGCCCGCCAGCGCGGCATCCCCGCCACGATCGTCATGCCGCGCGGCGCCCCGGCCGTGAAGCGCAACGCCGTGGCGGACTACGGCGCCGAGATCGTCGAGTGCGAGCCGACTCAGGCCGCCCGCGAATCAGCCGCCGAGGAGATCGTCGCCCGCACCGGGGCCAACTTCATCCACCCCTACGAAGACCCATGCGTCGTGGCGGGCGCCGCCACCGCCTCGCTCGAACTGATCGAAGAAGTGCCGCGGCTCGATGTCGTAGTCACCCCGGTCGGCGGCGGTGGACTCGCCAGCGGCACCTGCCTGGCCGTCTCGGAGCTTTTACCCCAAGCCAAGATCATCGGCGCCGAGCCGGCCCTGGCCGACGACGCTCGGCGCTCGCTCGCCGCCGGTCACATCGTCGCCGAGCCAATCGGCCCCACGATCGCCGACGGGCTGCGCACCTCGCTCGGCCCGCTGACCTTCTCGATCCTCAGCCGGCACCTCCGCGAGATCCTGACGGTCGACGAGGCCGAAATCGTCCAGGCGATGAAGCTCGTCTGGGAGCGGATGAAAATCGTCATCGAGCCATCCTCGGCTGTGCCCGTGGCCGCCCTATTGAAATACTCCGACCGCTTTCGGGGCCGCCGCGTCGGGGTCATCCTCAGCGGCGGCAACGTCGATCTCGACTGCCTGCCCTGGACGATTCGTTGACCCAATTGATGCGCGGAGGGAAACTTCCCACATGGCGCAACGACACAGCTACTTCCAGGAGCGATTCGGGCCGGTCGTGGCCAGGCGGTTCGAGATCGTCTGGAGTTTGTTGGTATTCTCGCTGTTCGTGGCAGCCCTGGTTGTCGCACTATTGCTGACAGGGAGCGGCGCACGGGCAGAAATGGTCCGCTGGCTGACCTCGGCCCTGGTCGGAGCAGGTACCGCCATGCTTTGGCGCATGAACCGGCACGCCAGGCCAAGAGCGGACTAGTTGCCCAGGCGAAAACGCCAGGAAAGCATCTGTTTGACAGCGGCCCTAGGCGTCATTAGCCTAAATCCATACTGGGTTTATTGTCATTTTGGGGGTCCTGCGTTCGCTGGGCACCTGCTCCTGCCGCTGGCAGGCTCGATCGGCCGCAAGGCGGTTTTCCGCCCGTGACAGAAGAAGAGGCGTCTCCTCCTTTCGCGAACTCCGCGCCGTTCGGCTACCAGGATCGGCCCTTGGATCGTCGTTTTCCATCGCGCGTGCAGCATCGTCGGGTCAACCGGCCCGGGCGATCACCACGCGTCGTTTCGCGCTTGTTTTAATCAGACAGAGGGCGCCGTATGCCTCCCGGAGCATCGTCGATGGCCAAGCAGGGCAAGTTTGGCGAAATCCTGATCCGCCAACGGGTCGTCAGCAGCGAACAGCTCGCCGAAGCCGAACAGATGGCCAAATCGTCGGGCATGAAGGTCCCCGACGCGCTGGTCCGCCTCGGCTATGCCACCGGCGAAGAGGTAATGCGCGCCGTCGCCCAGGAACATGGCCTCGACTACGTCAACCTGAACGAGGTAGTCATCCCGCCGTCGATCATCGAGCTCGTTCCCGAGTCGATCGCCCGCGAAAACGCCATTTTGCCGATGGCCCGCGACGATGGCGCCCTCAAGGTCATCGCCAGCGATCCCCTCGATTTCGACATGCTCGACAAGCTGCGGTTCATTCTGAACTGCGAGATTCGTCTGGCCCTGGCCCCCCGCGAGAGCATCCTCGAGTCGATCAACCGCCACTACGGGCAGACCGAGGGCGAAAGCGCTGACTCCATGCTCCAGGAGTTCACCGACACGGCGATCGACTTCACCGAGACCGAAGACGCCGGCGCCGAGGGGGGCGAAGAGGTCATCGACGACTCGGCCGCCCCGATCGTCCGGCTGGTCCAGCTCATCATCAGCGAGGCGGTCCAGCTACGGGCCTCCGACATCCACGTCGAGCCCTTCGAGGATCGGGTCCGGGTCCGCTACCGCATCGACGGTGTGCTGGTCGAGCGCGACAGCCCCCCCCGCCGCCTGCTGGGGGCGATCCTCTCCCGCATCAAGATTCTGGCCCGGATCGACATCGCCGAGCGCCGCCGACCCCAGGACGGACGCATCAAGGCCACCGTCGGCAGCAAAACCCTCGACCTTCGCGTCAGCGTCCTGCCCACCAATCACGGCCAATCGGTCGTCATGCGTATCCTCGATAAGGACTCCATCAAGGTGGGGCTCCGCCAGCTCGGCATGTCGGACGAGGTCTTCCGCACCTTCCAAGGTCTGATCCGCAGACCAAACGGGATCGTCCTCGTGACCGGCCCCACTGGCTCCGGAAAGACCACCACCCTCTACGCCGCCCTCAACGAGCTGAACCGGCCTGACCGCAAGATCATCACCGCCGAGGACCCGGTCGAGTACTACCTGCCCGGCATCAACCAGGTCGAGGTCCGGCACAACATCGGGCTCGATTTCGCCCGCATCATCCGCTCGATGCTGCGTCAGGCCCCGAACGTCATCCTCGTGGGCGAGATGCGCGATAGCGAGACGGCGGAGATGGGAATTCAAGCATCTCTGACTGGACACTTGGTATTCAGTACCCTGCATACGAACGATGCGCCCGGTGCTGTTACACGCATGGTCGACATGGGTGTCCCCTCTTACCTCGTCGCCAGCAGCGTCGTGGCCATCTTGGCACAGCGTCTCGTGCGCGTCATCTGCACCAAATGTAAACAGCCGTTCACCCCACCCGACTCGCAGCTCGAGGCGGCCGGTATCTCTCCCGACATTGCCGCCCGAGGGAATTTCATGCGCGGCAAAGGGTGCGGAAACTGCAACAGATCGGGCTACCGCGGCCGCTTGGGCATCTACGAACTGATGATGATGACCTCCAAGATTCGCGAGCTCTCCTTCGCCGGCGTTTCGACCCAGGAGCTTCGCAAGGCAGCCCTAGCTCAAGGCATGGTATCGCTTTACGACGACGGCATCGCCAAGGTCCTCAAGGGCATCACCACCATCGAAGAGATCTTCCGCGTGGCCAAGCGCCAGTAAGTGGCCCGGAGCTGCGAAGCCCCTACCACCAGGCTCGGCCCCTCCCGGCCATCGCCGGCAAGCCGGAGCAGGCCCCTCTCGAAGGGCCAGACCGTCTTGTTAAAATAGAGAATATAAATAGACTGAAGTGCAATGCTGAATTGGTCTTTCGCGCAGTCCACTCGCGTGGCGTCACCGCGACCGAGACCCATCCAAGAACGTTAAAATGTTGTGCGGCGCCGTGGATGTGCCGCCCGGGGAACTCGACTTTTCTTGGCCTGGCACGACTCCGGGCGAATAATCTTGCGCTGCCCGCGACTCTTGCGTGGCGGCGCAAAACTCCTGCCGACTCATCCACACGGCGGGAAACAGGTGGGGGGCCTGATTGCGATACGGAACCAACCGCGACTCGAGCCTGCTGACTCATCGGCTCGAAGCGCGGATTAGCGCAACGGCACTCGAAGAGGCGGTCTAACTGCGGCTTCGTCTCGAGGTCGCAAAAAACGTTCGGTCCAACATCCGCACGCCGGCGGTGCGTGGATGCCGCGCGGGCTACGGCCCCACTTCGCGGCTTCGCCCGCGCGACGCTGGCTGGGCCTCCGGTCTGTTTGTCCCGCGAAAACCACCGAGCAAGAACGCTCCATGGGAACGATCCTCATCGACAAACTGCTGCACACCGTCGTGCATCAGAAGGCCAGCGACCTCCACATCACCGTGGGCCAGCCTCCGGTGATCCGTCTCGATGGGCACATGCGCAAGCTCGAGACCAAGGTCCTCGAGCCGGACGACACCGTCGGCCTGATGAAGAGCATCACTCCCGAACGCTGCCAACAAGAACTCCAGGAAATGGGCGGAACCGACTTTGGTTTTGCCTTCGGCGATGCCGCCCGCTTCCGCGTGGCCGTCTTCAAGCAGCGCGGCACCGTGGGCATGGTGTTGCGGCGCATTCCGAACGAATTCCTCTCGTTCGATCAACTCGGCCTGCCGCCGGTCTGCAGCTCGTTGATCATGCGCCCACGCGGGCTGTTCCTCGTCACGGGCCCCACCGGCTCGGGCAAAAGCACCAGCCTGGCCAGCATGATCAATTACATCAACGACACCGTCGACCACCACATCATCACGATCGAAGACCCGATCGAGTTCTATCACAAACACAAGAAGTCGACCGTCAACCAGCGCGAGATCGGCGTCGACGTCCCCAGCTTTCCCGAGGCGATTCGCCGCGCCCTGCGTATGGACCCCGACGTGATCCTCGTGGGCGAAATGCGCGACCTCGCCACCATCGAGGCGGCCATCACCGCGGCCGAAACGGGGCACGTCGTCTTCGGCACGCTCCACACCACGGGGGCCGAAGGTACCGTCAACCGCATCATCGACGTCTTTCCCACCACGCAGCAAGAACAGATCCGCGTGCAGCTATCGACCTCGATCATCGGCGTCCTCTCGCAGGCGCTGATTCCCAAGATCGGTGGTGGCCGTGCCGCGGCGTTCGAGATGCTCGTCGTCACCCCCGCCATCGCCAACCTGATTCGCGAGAACAAGACCTTCCGCATCACGTCGGCGATTCAAACGGGGGCCAAGTACGGCATGCAACTGCTGGACGACAACCTCTTCAAGCTGTGGCGCAGCGGCAAATGCACCAAGGAAGACGTGATGGTCAAGTCGAACAAGCCCGACGATCTCGCCCGGCGCATCATGCAGGCCGAGAAGGGCATCTTCGAGGACGAAGACGACGCCGCCCGCCGCCAGGACGAGGACGACGACAAAGGCAAGAAAAAGTAATTCGTGTGGCACTGCTGGCTTGTGTAGGTCAGGTACCCCGTACCTGACAAAAGAACGATTCAACGCAAAGACGCGAAGGCGCAAAGACAAAAAGAAAAATGACTGGGTGCCATGCCCTCACCGCACGGCGGGGTGGGCATGCCAAACGATTCAACCAGAAACCAAGGTCAGGCACCCCGTGCCTGACAACTGCCCCCTGACCACTAACCCCTGCTCACTCACTCATTCATGGCCATCAGACGTCTCGGACAGATCCTCGTCGACCTCGGTTTCATCACCGACGAGCAGCTCGAAATGCTGCTCGAAGAACAACAGCAGCGCCCCGGCATGCTGCTGGGCAAGGTCGCCGAGTCGATGAGCCTCATCAGCGACGAGCAGCTCGCCCAGGCCCTGGCCGAACAGATGGGCATGCAGGCCATCAGCCTGGCCGATACCTCGATTCCGCCCGATGTGCTCACCTACGTCACCGAGCCGATGGCGCAGCTCTATCGCATCGTGCCCATCAGCTTCCGCGACAACACCCTCACGATCGCCATGTGCGATCCGCAGAAGCTCTCCGTGCTCGACGAGCTGCGCAACTTCCTGGGCTACGACGTCCGCGCCGTCGTCGCCACCGAACGGGACGTGCTCGCCGCGCTCGATCGCTACTACGCCGGCGCCACCGACAGCGTCGAGAGCATCGTCAGCGGCCTCGAAGATGACGAAGAGCTGATCCGGGCCGCCGAGAAGCTTTCCAAAGAAGGGCCGATCGACCTGACCAGCGTCGAGGCCCTGGCCGATAGCGCCCCGGTCCGCAAGCTCCTCAACATGGTCCTGCTGCTGGCCATTCGCGAGCACGCCAGCGACTTGCACTTCGAGCCGTTCGAAGACGAATTCAAGATTCGTATCAAGGCCGACGGCGTGCTCTACGAGATGGTCCCCCCGCCACGCCACCTGGCGTTCGCCATCACCACCCGCATCAAGGTGATGGCCAACCTCGACATCGCCGAGCGCCGCCTGCCGCAAGACGGCCGCATCGAGCTCAACGTCGGCGGACATCCCGTCGATCTCCGCGTCGCCGTCCTCCCCACCATGTTCGGCGAAAGCGTCGTCATGCGGGTCCTCGATCGCTCCGTCGTGCAGTTGGATCTCAACGCCGTGGGCATGGACGCCGTCACGCTCCGCAAGTTCCGCGACGTGATCGCCAAGCCCAACGGCATCGTGCTCGTCACCGGGCCGACCGGCTCGGGCAAGACCACCACCCTCTACTCGGCCCTGAACGAGCTGAACGATATCCACGACAAGCTCATCACCACCGAGGACCCCATCGAGTACGACATCGACGGGATCGTGCAGGTGCCCATCGATTCCTCCATCGGCGTCACGTTCGCCTCCTGTCTCCGTGCCATTCTGCGGCAAGATCCCGACAAGATCCTCGTCGGCGAGATTCGCGACGTCGAAACGGCGGAAATCGCCGTGCAGGCCTCGCTCACCGGGCACATGGTCTTCAGCACCCTGCACACGAACGATGCCCCCAGCACCGTCACTCGTCTGCGCGACATGGGCGTGCAGCCGTTTCTCATCACCGCCACGGTCGAGGCCATCCTCGCCCAACGACTCGTGCGCCGCATCTGCAGCGGCTGCCGCGAGGAAACCACTCCCTCGGCCGAGATGCTGGCCGATCTCCAACTCGATCCCGGAGACATCATCGGCAAGAAGTTCTACCGCGGCGCCGGCTGCGAGGCCTGTAACCACACGGGCTACAAGGGACGCGTCGGCCTGTTCGAGCTGCTCATCATGGACGACGACCTCCGCGACATGATCGTGCGCAACGCCGCTACCGACGAGCTGCGCGAAGTGGCCCGCCGCCACGGCATGGTCACGCTCCGCGATACCGGCCTCGACATGGCCTACAACGGCACCACCACCATCGATGAAGTCATCCGCGAAACCATCGTCGAAAACTAAGCAACAAACAGCTCACGCGGAGACGCGGAGAAAGAATGGTGTGATCTATAAAACTTCGCCGTGCCGAATAGCTTCTGACCACTGCCCCTGCCCCCTGATCACCAACCACTGACCTGGTAACGACCATGCCCACATTTCAATTCGAGGCGATGGACTCGACCGGCACCGAGATCAAGGATGTGATCGACGCGCCGAGCGAGGAAGAAGCACAGGCAACCATTCGCCAGATGGGCTACTTCGTCACCAAGATCGCGGTGAAGAAGTCGCGCAAGACCGCCGACAAGAAAAAGTCGGACAAGAAGGGCAAGTCGATCGCCATCGGCGGCGTCAAAAGCAAGGTCCTCACCACCTTCACCCGACAACTCTCCATTCTGCAGGACGCCGGTCTGCCGATTCTCCGCAGCCTGCGGATTCTCGAAGCGCAGTCCAAGCCCGGCCGCTTGAAGAACTCCCTCATCGACGTCTGCGACGACATCGAGTCGGGGGCCACCCTCTCCGAGGCCATGGCCAAGTGCCCCAAGTGCTTCGACCGTCTCTACGTGAACATGATCAAGGCGGGCGAGGCGGGGGGTGCGCTCGAAATCATTCTCCGCCGCCTGGCCGAGTTCCAGGAACGTTCCGAATCGCTCAAACGCAAGATCAAAGGGGCGATGATCTACCCGGTCGTCGTCGTGTTGATCGCCTGCACGATCCTCATGGCGATCATGAAGTTCATCGTGCCGAAGTTCAAAGAGATCTTCGACGACTTCGACACCGAGCTCCCCCTGATGACCGAGCTGCTGATCACCATCTCGGACGCGGTGATCAAATACTTCTACCTGATGCCGCTGATTCCCATCTCGGCGGTGCTCTTCGTCAAGCTGGTGAAGAAGTTCAAAGGAGGCCGCGTCGGCTGGGATCTCTTCATCCTCAAGCTGCCGGTCTTCGGCCAGTTGATCGAAAAATCGATCATGGCCCGCACCAGCCGCACGCTGGGCACGCTCATCGCCAGCGGCGTGCCGATCCTCGAAGCCCTCAACATTGCCCGCGAGACGAGCGGCAACGCCATCTTCGAGAACATCTACGGCAAGGTCTACGACGCCATCCGCGAAGGCGAATCGATCGCCCGGCCGCTGAAAGAGAACTCGCAGCCCGGCTTCAACATGGTCACCGTCATGTTCTGGTTCATCTTCGTGGCCGGACCGATCGGCGTGTTGATCTATGTCATGCGCATGAAAACCAAGGTCATCGACGACCTCGTCGTGAACATGGTCGACGTAGGCGAGGAGACGGGCGAGCTCGACACGATGCTCTACAAGGTGGCCGACACCTACGACGAAGAGGTGGCCGTGCTGACCGAAAGCCTCGTGGCCCTGCTCGAACCACTCTTGATCATCGTGCTCGGCGTGATGGTGGGCTTCATCGTCATCGCCCTCTTCCTGCCGTTGATCAAGCTCATCACCACCTTGAGCTAGGAGAGGGGGCAGGGGTCCGCGGACAGTGGGCAGGGGTTAGTGGGCAGGGGGCAGAAACGATCACCAGCGCGAAGCGTAAGCCAAAATCCCAACCCGAAGCGTCAGCGAGGAAGAAGTAGGTCAGGTACCCCGTACCTGACAACGCGCGACGTCACCAACTCGACCGAGTGTCAGGTACAGGGGTACCTGACCTACAAGACACCACGTTCTGCCGTCGTGGGAAAGCAAATGACTTGGACCACGACGACACAACGGCACGACATGAAGGCATCCCAGGCGCAAAGCGTCAGCAAGGCGATCCTTGGATCTGACTCAAAACCCAGTTCCGCACAGGCCAGCGGCCTGTGCCACTAGCCCCTGACCCCTGACCACTAGCCACTGACCAGGCCGACAAGAAGCGGCCCGAGCACGATCATCGCAAGGAGAAGAGCATGGACCGGACAACGCGGCCTGCGGCCGAGACAGTCGAGCAGGCAAAAAAAGACCAGCAGACCCTGCCCCAGCACATCTCCGCGCCGCCGCAAGCTCCGCGCCTCCGCGTGAGCAACTCTTCTGCCCACTGCCCACTGACCACTAACCACTCGCAACCCCGGGTGCCACTGGCCGGGCACCGACGGCGTAAGCCGTTGGTCGCAGTGCCGGATGGAGTCGAGCAACACGTACAAAGCCTCACGCAGAGCCGCGGAGCCGCGGAGCAAGCTTGTTGTAGGTCAGGTAGCCCTCTACCTGACAAGAGCGAAGCGGACCGCTTAGCCTCGTCGGTGGAACACAGCCAACACCAACAAGTGTCAGGTACAGAGTACCTGACCTACAACTCCGTGCCTCCGCGCCGGGTGCCACTGGCTCCGCCAGTGCTCTGCCGAGTCGAGCAGCCGTATTCCAAGTCCACAACGGCAACCGCGCGCCAGGCTCGACTCGAACGATCGAGTGGACAGTGGACAGTGGGCAGTGGGCAGTGGGATGACTGCGATACGACAACTCACCAGACACTGGCGGAGCCAGTGCCACCCGTGCTGCGCGAGAGAGGAGAGCAGTGGACAGGAGAACAGGAGATCATGCGCCAGCAAATCTCCGCGCCGCCGCAAGCTCCGCGCCGCCGCGTGAGCACCTCCTCTTCTGCCCACTGCCCACTGACCACTGACCACTCGCCGGCCAAAGGCCGGCGCGCCTTCACGCTCGTCGAGCTACTGATGGTGATCGTCATCATCGGCATCCTGGTGGCGTTGGTCACCGTGGCCGTCGCCCGCGCTATTACGTCAGCAAAACAAACGGCCGTCCTCGCCGAAATCAGTCAACTCTCGATGGCCCTGGAGCAGTACCAACAAAAACACGGCTCGTACCCGCCGAACCCGGGGACGGAAGAGACCGATCCACAACGACAGCAACGTCTCGAGCGGCATTTTCGACGCATGTTTCCTCGCGTCGTTGGAAATTACACTGCGATCGAAGCCGCTATCAGGAATGCAACTACTTTTTCGCAGGCTCCCTATACGACAGGCCTCAAACTCGAAGATCTCGACGGCGCCGAAGCACTCGTGTTCTTCCTGGGTGGCCTGCCGAACCCCGAGTCCTCGAATCTGTTGACCGGCTTTGCAGCAGATCCGGCCAAACCATTTCAATCGAGCAATGACCAGTCGCAACGCACCCAACGCTTCTTTGAATTCGATCCGACTCGTCTTGCCGATTTCGATGGCGATGGCTGGCCGGAGTATGTTCCAAAAATTAATGCCGGAGTGTTTACTGACGCTCTTGGCAGAACGTTCACCTCGGCACCGTATGTATATTTCGATTCCGGTTCGTATGAACTCGGACCGCACTATCCTTTTTTCCACGACGATGTAACCGTACAAGCGCGCTTGGCAGGTTATTGGGGCTATGCCGTTCCCTACGGCAGCCAGCGCGACACCACTATTGGAAACGCGTTAGAGCCGTGGACTTGGGCCATGACGGCAAATGGATGGCAAGAGCCGGGCAAGTTCCAGATTATCTGTGCCGGTTTGGACGGCAACTACGGCAGTCGTCCCGATCCGTTGTCGATTACCGACGAGGACGAAATCTGGAAGCGAGTCTTCCCCAGCGGTGAAGGTTACAAAACGAACATACCGCTCGGCGGCGCCTACCTCGATCTCGACTCCGACAACCTCACGAATTTCGCCGAGAAGCCGATCGGGGAAGTGGAGGCGCCGCAGTAGTCATGCGATCCGCGCACGAACAGCGAACAACCTGTAGGTCAGGTAGCCCTCTACCTGACAAGAGCGAAGCGGCAAGCTCAGCCGTTTCGAGTAAGCTCCCCCGGGTGCCACTGGCCGGGCACCAACGGCGTAAGCCGTTGGTCGCAGTGCTCCGGGTGCCACTGGCTCCGCCAGTGCTGCAGGGAGTCGAGCAACCGTATTCCAAGTCAACCACGGCAACCGCGCGCCAGGCTCGACTCGAACGATCGAGTGGACAGTGGACAGTGGGCAGTGGGCAGTGGGATGACTGCGATACGGCAACTCACCAAACACTGGCAGAGCCAGTGCCACCCGCGCTGCGCGAGAGAGGAGAGCAGTGGACAGGAGAACAGGAGATCATGCGTCAGCAAATCTCCGCGCCGCCGCAAGCTCCGCGCCGCCGCGTGAGCACCTCCTCTTCTGCCCACTGCCCACTGACCACTGACCACTCGCCGGCCAAAGGCCGGCGCGCCTTCACGCTGGTCGAGATGCTGGCCGTCGTGGCGATCATCGCCATCCTCGCCTCGGTCCTGCTGGGCGCGCTCTTCCTCGCCACGGAACGCGCCCGACACGAACGGACCCGCTCGCTCATCAACAAGCTGCACAACCAGATGATGCAGCGCTGGGAAGAATACGAATCGCGCCGCATGCCCCTCGTGCTACCGCCTAACTTGCTGACGAGCGCGCAATCCGATCCCACCGTGTTGGACTCGATCGCCCAGGCGCAGCTCATCTTCCTCTACGAAACGATGCGGATGGAGCTGCCCGACATGTACGAGGATCTCAATCTCCAATACTTCGATATGTCGATTCCCAATCTCGATCAAGAGTTCCACAGTAACGGTCTCTTTTTCGATTGGCAGAACCTTCCCGCTGGCATCAAGCGGCCCGACAACCACCTCGCGACCCCAGAACAAGAGTACGTGCCCGCCATCACGCGCGCCTATCAACTCCGGGTCCTCACCGCCGCCGCCGCCAACGCCGACGACCCCACTGACATGGCCCAGGTGGTCGCCGCCGTGAAGGCACTCGGCGATGCCAACACGTCGGCCGAAATGCTCTACCTCATCATGACCACCGCCACCGGCGACGAGGACTCCGGCGGCGTCCACTTCTCCCAAAAGGACATTGGCGATACCGACGGCGACGGCATGCCCGAGTTCATCGACGCCTGGGGCAAGCCGCTCCGCTGGATCCGCTGGCCCTCGGGCTATGTGAACGACCCCGCCATCGTGGGTCTGTCTCTACTGTCTTCGCCGTGGGGATTGATCACCGACCTCATCTCCGGCATCGCCGCAGACAACCTCATCGATCCCGACCCGAATCCCTTCGACCCGCGCCCCGTCACACCTGCCACGGTGATGGCCAATTCCGAGCCGGGGAATCTTCCGCTGCCGTCACCGCCGCAAGTGTTGAAGCAAGGTTACCGCCTCGCCCCCCTCATCATGTCGGCCGGACCCGATGGCGAGTTCGGCATCCGCTTCGATCGAGATGATGCTGGCCTGTCAGATCCCGATCGCGCCACACTGATCAGCAACTACACCGATCCCTATTACTGGTGGATTGCCGACGGTGAATACGTCCGCCGCGGCACCCCCGGAAAGCTCGACATCGCCACCGGCGCGTTCAGTCCGACCGGCGAATGGGTCCACCTCGACAACATCACGAACCACCTGACGGAGGCCCAGTGATGATGGCGCTGCACCTGCTATTTCAGGCATGGCTCACGCGGAGCCGCGGAGCCGCAGAGCAAACGCGGCGACGACACCTGGCGCCACTGGCTCTGCCTTGTAGGTCAGGTAGCCCCCTACCTGACACGAGCGAAGGTGCCAGCTTAGCCCCTTCAAGTAAGCCCCCCAGGGTGCCACTGGCTCCGCCAGTGCTGCAGGGAGTCGAGCAACCGTATTCCAAGTCCACAACGGCAGCCACGCGCCAGGCTCGACTCGAACGATCGAGTGGGCAGTGGGATGACTGCGATACGGCAATTCACCAGACACTGGCAAAGCCAGTGCCACCCAGAGCCGAGCTATGCTCGTCCGAACAAGTGTCAGGTACGGGGTACCTGACCTACAAGGCACCTCGTCGTGCCGTTGTGTCGTCGTGGTCCAAACCGTTGGATTTACCACCACGGCACCACGACACTACGCCGCCACGCCGCCGCGTGAGCACATCTTCATCTTCATCTGCTGTCCACTGCCCACTAACCACTGACCACTCGCCGGCCAAAGGCCGGCGCGGCATGACGTTGGTCGAGCTGCTGGTGGTGATCTTCATCGTGCTGACGGTCACGGCGCTCGCCATTCCGGTCATCGCCCCAGCCATGCGCGGCCGTCAGGTCCGCGAGGCCTCGCGCCTAGTGACGGCCTACCTCGCCGGCGCCCGCTCCGAAGCCCTCCGCACCGGCCGCGCCACCGGCGTCATCTTCGAACGCTTTCCCAATGCGCCCGAGATGTGCATCAATCTCTCACGCTGCCAGGTCCCTCCGACTTACGCGGGCGATACAACGGCGTCGCGCGCCACCGCCACAGGAAATAATCACGAATTCACGGTCATTGACGCATGGAATAACCGCGTACAGCCGGGCGACCTTATCAAGTTCAACTATCAGGGGCATCTGTATCGTATTGTCAATGCGACCGGTTCTCCTAAGACCTGCGAGCCGGTGAACGGGACCGTACCGGCGTTTAATTTGCCCGCCGGCACCTCGGTTCCCTACCAGGTCTTCCGACAGCCAAAGCGCACCAGCACGCCCCCCGTGCAATTGCCCGCCGGCATCGTGATCGACCTCGGATTTTCGGGAGATGCAACTGGAAATACGGGCAATACACTGCAACCGTTTGTCATCAGAGATCACACCGCGTCGGGATGGAGCGGAACCGCTTACGAACAGGACCCGCACGCTGGAGAAATCATCGCAGGGCATACGCCATTGGGCATAATGGTTGTATTCGCTCCTGATGGCTCGGTCGAGGGACTTTATCGACCAAACGCGTTAGGTGTACAAATAAAAGACTTTCCATCAGGGTCCATCCATTTTCTCATCGGCCAACGGGCGCGTGTGCCAGTCACCACCGTGACCGACCCGAGCTTGCTTGCGGCGATCGAACTCGATTCGACGACCGTTACGAGCGAAAAAGAAGATCTCGCCGAAGAACAACTCGCTACGTTTAACTTCATGGATTTGGAAAACCTCTGGGTCACGATCAATCCACGAAGCGGGCAGATTAACTCAACGGAAATGTATGCAGTTCCATCTATCGATGATCCCACGGCTGCTATCGCAACATCGAATCCGTCCGAAGTAAGACCCATCGCCGATCGCGTCCGCCAATCGCGTCAATTCGCCCTCGAAGGCCAGGCCATGGGAGGGCTCTAACGTGAACCACAGCACTCTGCCAATCGTTCCAAGCCTCACGCAAAGCCGCGGAGTCGCGGAGCAAGCTTGTTGTAGGTCAGGTAGCCCTCTACCTGACACGAGCGAAGCGAACAACGCAGCCGTTTCGAACAGGTTCAGCCAACACCAAGAAGTGTCAGGTACGGGGTACCTGACCTACAACTCCGCGCCTCCTCAAGCTCCGCGCCGCCGCGTGAGCACCTCCTCTTCTGCCCACTGCCCACTGATCACTGACCACTCGCCGGCCAAAGGCCGGCGCGGCATCAGCCTCACCGAAGTCCTGCTGTCGATGTTCGTCATGACCGTCGGCATTCTCGGGCTGGCGGCCCTCATCCCGGTCGGCGGCTCCGACGTCGCCACCGCCGTGCGCAACGACCGCACCAGCAACCTCGGCCGAGCCGCCTTCCGCGACGTCCAGGTCCGCGATTGGCTGAATCAAAACAACTGGCTCGATCCCGACGCCGGCACCGCCTGGCGCGACATGGACATGCCCGACGGCACGAACGAGACCATTCCCTTCGAGACCTCACCCCTCGATTACGGCAACGCGGTCTGCCTCGATCCCATGTTCCTCGCCCGGGCAGTCCCCGAGGGAACGCCCATCGATCGTCGCTGGGGCTTCCCCTACCGGCTCGATAACAATCCCGACCCCGACAACGACCACTTGCAATCGCTTAATCCTCCCCGCATGCAGCGCGTGGCGCTCCGCGCGTGGCCCGGCAGTACGCTCCCCATGTCGCTCGCCCAGACCGAACGACTCTTCCGCTCGAGCGACGATCTCGTCTTCGGCCTCCCCGACAATCAGCCCGACGGCCGCCCCTTCGCCTCCCTCGGCACGGCCGGGCAGGTGCGCCAATACACGGGCGACTACTCGTGGATGGTCACGATCGCGCCGTATCTCAACGAGCACACCGCCAACCTCCCCGCCGCTGAGCGACCCCAGTCGTACATCGTCTCGACCGTCGTCTTTCAAAAACGCATCGTCGAGCTCGCGCCCGAGGACATCGGAAATCGCGTCGGCACGCCTCCCACCGAGCGTTTGGTCTATTGCGATTTCATGAGCGGCATCGGCCTGGGAGGCGGCGACGTGCGACTACGCCTGCCTGTCGGTACGCTCGGTAACAACGACCCCAACCAGCCGAAAAACAGTGACTTTCCCGCAGTCAAGCCGGGGCAATGGATCATGCTGAGCGCCTGGCTATTGCCCGGTAACGGCGTCAGCGGCGCCGTCTTTCGCTGGTATCGCGTCGTCAGTGCGGGGCCTCTTACCTCAGCGGTGTCTGGTGGAGTGGTAACCGAGTGGTACCAGGATGTCACACTCTCAGGTCCCGATTTCTGGCGGAGCAGCGTTACTGTCTTTGGCTCCCTCTACGCCGATGCCGACGATTTAACTCCACCGTCGGGAAAAATCACCGTCTACGCCACGATCGTCGACGGCGTCGTCGGCGTGTACGAAAAGACCATGCGGCTCGACACCCGGGCCTTCGGCGTGAGGTAGGTCGCGCACCCCGTGCGTGACAAAACCAACGAAAAAGTGCTCGCGGAGAACACGGCAGCAAAACCATCCCAAACGCGAGGCAAGAGACGATTCACCGCGAAGGCGCCAAGACCGCGAAGAAAGGTTTCACGCACAACGCGACGTGGCCGACTCGATGGCAGAAGTAGGTCAGGTACGGGGTACCTGACCTACAAAACTAGTTCCGCACAGGCCAGCGACCTGTGCCACTGGCCACTGCCCACCGACCACTGAGAGGCGAACAGGAGAGAGGCCATGCGAACGAGCAACCAACAAGCGCCACGCCCAGCAAGCGCAACCGACAATTCTGCGCCTCCGCAAGCTCCGCGCCGCCGCGTGGGCAACTCGTCTTCTGCCCACTGCCCACTGACCACTGACCACTCGCCGGCCCGCCGAGGCCGGCGTGGCGTGATTCTGGTCGTTGTGCTGGGTCTGCTGACGATGATGGCCCTGGCGCTGCTCACCTACGTGCTGGTGGCGGCGCAGGCCAAGCGCACCGCCCGAGCCGCGGCGCACGTCGAACGCCGCGGCGACCCTCCGCAGGCCCTGCTCCACCAGGCCGCCCTGCAAGTCATCCGCGGCACCAACGAACCGACCTCGGTCCTGCAAACGCACAGCCTGCTCGAAGACATGTACGGCAACGACGGCGTGCGCGGACAAATTCCGTTCGTCGATCCCGCGTTCGGAACGGATGCTTTCAACGGCTTTGCACCCACTACCGTTACGGTACCTAACGGGGGCACCAACCTTACCTTCCCCACCATCCTCAAGGCGGGCACGTTTCTACAGATCGTCGTGACTCCTTACGGCCCCGATCTGATCCCCTTGGGACGCGCCGGCATCGATGACGATGGGGACGGAACCGTCGACGAGCCCGACGAATTTGGCCTCGGCGACGACAGTCGACTGGCTGACACCGACAACTTCTACAATGGCCGCCTCTTCACCATGATCGACGGCCCCGCCGCTGGGCAGTCGACGCGCATCGTGGGCTACACCGTGAACACGGCGTCCACGCCGCCGATCGCCGTGTTCACGCTGCTCCCCTTCGACAGTATGCAGGCAGCCAGTGCCACGGCGTGGTCCACACGCGGCGCTCCACGCCCTGGCGATCGCTTCGTCATCAACGGCATGCCCTTCAACGGCACGGGCTTTGGCTTGGACCCGAATACGTACGCCGCGAGCAAGCTACTCAACGCCAGCGGCCCTAACGGCCGCCAGTTCGCCCTCATGCCGAACCCGGCCTTCATGGCGCGAACGGGTCCTGCGTACGAGAACGCGGGTTATACCAACTGGCAACACCATTCCATTTTCGATCCGGCCGGTCCCGGTGGCGCCGACGAAGACTACGATGCCCCCGACTATCAGAACATGCTGCTCGGCATGCGCACGCTCCCGGCCGGAGGTGCCAATTTCCCCGCCAATGGCATCCTTCCCTCGTTACACCGACCCGATCTGATCAACTATTGGATCAACCAGGCGGGCTCGAATGGAACGTGGGATCACTCCACGCCCCCCAGTCCTGTACCGGCCGATCTGCGCCGGCGCGTTAGTCTCCGCCCGGACATCGCTCACCACCGGAATTTCACCGGCAGCAATCCAAACTACGATCCTCGCTTCGGGCCCTGGGATGTCGACAACGATGGCGACGGCGTGGCCGATAGCATTTGGGTCGATCTAGGGCTCCCCATCCAAACGGCACCCAATGGCACGCGCTACAAGCCGATGTTCGCCGTCATGTGTCTCGATATGGATGGCAAGCTCAACCTCAACGCGCACGGCAACGTGACACAGCTTGCCTACGATACGGCGAATCCGAATTTCAATCCGCTGGGCCAGAGCGTCGCCTCCTTCGGTGCGACGACCGTCCTCGGTCCCTACGCGGGCGGTCTGGCCAACACGGCTACCCCCTTGCCCGTCGGACTCGGTTACGGCCCGGCCGAAATCAACCTCTCGCGACTCTTTACCAACTCCCTGGGCGTGCCCACGGGCGAGTACAGCCGCATCCTGGGCGTCGACAGCGCAGCTCCCCTCCCCGGCCGCTATGGCGAGTTCGGACGCAGCTTCTCCGTCCTGCCGGCAGGTTTTCCGCGGGTACCAGGACCGGGACTCACCTTCTTCGACGGCCTGGCGTTCGATCCCACCATGCAGTTCAATCCCGATTGGGAATCGCTGCTCCAGCACTACGACCTGCCGGGCCTGTCGCTGCTATCGCTGAACGCCGCTTCGGCAAATCTCCAACCCTATCACAACCCCGAGTACGCCCTCTTCGCCACGCCCGGTGCCTATGGCACCCCCCCCGACATCAACGGCAATGGCGCTCTCGGTCTCGACCTGCGCGGCCTCCCCTACTGGGGCTTGCCCGCCCCGACCGACTATCGCGAGCGTACCGGGCTGAACGAATTCGCCGATCGCGCGACGAACCCCTACAAGATCAATCTCTCGTGGCAGGCGCGCGAGCGGACCTATGCCAGCGCGGCAGGCATGGTGCCGGTCGATGCCCCCTTTACTCCCGAAGAACTCGAGCGACTGCTACGCACCAACGACCTCGACGCCAGCATGCTCCCCGATCGGTTGCTGCAACTCGCGCCGCAGTCCTTCGTAACCGACACGAACGCCGCCCGCCGACGCAACGCCGTCACCACCGAGAGTTGGGATCTGCCGACGCCCAATATGGCCGCCATGCCCAACGACTTGATCGACGATCTATTCGATACCGCCACGGGCGTTGTCTCGTCGGGGCGCGGACTCGGCGTCGTCGAGATCCTGCGCGAGCGTCTCCGCAACGCCGGCATCAATGTCAATAATCTGGCCAACTTCAACGCGGTCGTGCGGGCCTACCTGCCGCCGGAGGTGATCGCCGGCCAGCGTCTCGACCTGAATCGCCCCCTGGGCAATGGCATCGACGACAACGGCAACCTGATCGTCGACGAACCGCAAGAAGCCACGGCCGAGGGCTATGCCACCAGCATCTTCCCGGGCGCGAGCACCAACTTTGATCTGAGCAACGACGGCGTCATCAACGCCAACGACGAATTGGCGCGGCAGGCGCTGGCCAAGCAGCTCTATTGCCTGGTATGGATGCTCATCGACGACCAGTACCTTGTGCGCTTGCAAAATGCGAGCGGCCTGGCCCCCGCCGAAGCCCGGCAGGAACTCGCCCGGCAAATCGCGCAATGGGCCGTCAACGTCGTCGATTTCCGCGACCGCGATTCGATCATGACACCGTTCGAATACGATGTGAATCCGTTCACGGACGACACCGGCGCCGGCACCAACCCGTGGAATGTCGATGGCGTAATCACGGCAGGCAGCGCGGATAATGCGTTGGCGTATCGCGGACTCGTCTGGGGCACCGAGCGACCCGAGTTGCTGCTGACCGAATCGCTCGCTTTTCACGACACGCGAACAGAAAACCTTGATAACGATGCTGGTGGAGATGGTGTCTACGATGCGTCCGGGGATCCCGACACCGATGACGATTTCGATCAGCGGTTTCAACCAAGAGGGTCGCTCTATGTTGAGATCTACAACCCGGGCAATCCCTGGGATGCGCCACCTGCAGAATTGTATGGTGGCCCAGCGGTAGATCGAGGGATCGACCTTGACAGAATGGCTGGCACATCGCCTGTTTGGCGTCTGATGATCGCCAAGCCAACCGCCAGTGGCCACAAGGATCCCGACGATCCGTTCGATCCATTGCCCAGCACCGACGCCGAGCGAGCAGTCTATTTTACTACGACTGAACCCACTTCAATTAGTGACGTTACAACTCGCTACTACACGAGCCAGGCTGTGGCAAGCGAACTACTACCCGGCCGCTATGCCGTCATCGGTTCTGCTGCGAGCTCTGACGTAACGTCATCTACGAATGTAGGTCGTCGAACGGGACCGGATTACCCGCGTAATATCCAATTGCGACCGGACGTCTCCATCACCGACGGCACGGGGACAAACGTCTACCCATCGACGACAAACGAGATTCAAGTTCCACTGGGCGTTGCCATCAACCAGCCAAGCTCGCTGAATATTTCGGAACCGTTGGCGGGCTATCCTCCAGCAGATGTCGCCCCGAATCAATACTCAGTCCCGTATGATGAGCCGTTGGATATTACCGTTGGCTATGATCCGCTGTTGCAAAGTTATGGAACTCATGAATCGTTTCGAATGATTCATCTCCAGCGACTTGCCAACCCAACGCTCGCTTGGAATCCTGAATCTGGCAAGGCTGGCCATAATCCCGCGATTCCAGTCAATCCTTACCTTACCGTAGACTCTCTGCCCGTTGACCTCACCGTCTACAATGGTGACGAAAACGGGTACATGGGAATGGATGAACCTCGCTTCACTGCCGCTCCCCCTGGCAGCATGAAGTTCAACTCGCGACAACGAAACGGCGGAGCTTCTTACAACATTTGGGCACAAACATCTGATGCACCCAGTGTCGCTACAGAGATCAATCCACTCACCAATAGTACGCTTGGTTATTTAAATGAATCGTTTGGGATGGCGTGGAACACGACGAACGCGCCCAACCTCAGCGGTACGAAGTCGGACGGTTCGCCGATCACCGCGGCCGACTATCGCGGCACCCCCATGACCCCCTTCCCCTGGTTCACCTGGCTCAACCGCCCCTTCGTCAATCAGTACGAGATCTTGCAGGTGCCCGCCGAGCGATCGTCGAAATTGCTCGCCGCCCATACGTTACGTCAGGCGGGAGACGATCCTTACCAGCCGGACGACGACAACACGGCCGCTCCCTGGTATCAGAACTACCCCTATCGACACCTGCCGAACTTCTTCTACACGGTCGATGCCCTCGCAACCGAGCCCGCCGCTCATCTCTACCGCTTGTTCGAATACGTCCACGTCCCCTCTCCCTTCGCAGGGACGGAAGATTTTCTCAATCCGCTCACGATGGCGATTCCACCGGTTGCCGGTGAACCTGCGCTCCCCTTCCATCCCCCTTACAATCGCGTCTCGCGCTATCGCGAGCCCGGCAAGGTCAATCTCAACACCATCGGCGACCAAGAAGTCTGGCGCGCCCTCACCGCCGACCATCCCGGTATGCCCAACTTCGATCAGCTCGTCGACAGTCGTCGCGGGTATCCGGACACAAGCGGCGATATGGTCGCGCAAAACAATGCCTCCCCGACCTTCTTTGCCAACCCGTTCCGCTCCTTCGCCGGTAACGATCTCGTTCCGCTCGATACACTGCGGCAACCAATTGGCTTTACTCGACGCGATATCGAAACCACGCTGTTGCGCTCTAAGCGCGATGCCAGCGGTCAGCCGACGAATGATCCCTTGTTCGCCGCCGACAGTGCCTCGCTCGCTACGAATACGACACAGAATCCCTACTTCCGCTATCTCGGCCTGCAGAAGCTGGGCAATAAAGTCACCACCCGCTCGAACGTCTATGGCGTGTGGATCACCGTCGGCTACTTCGAGGTCGATGATACCGCCATGTCGTCGTTGAACGGCCGTCCCGATGGCATTCAAATTGGCGCCGAGTTGGGGTCCGATACCGGTAACATCCAGCGCCATCGCGCCTTCTATCTCATCGATCGCAGCATTCCTGTCGCCTTCGAGCGCGGGCACGATCATAACGTCGAGAACTGTATCCTCATCAAACGGTTCATCGAGTGAGGGGGCAGTGGTCAGGGGTCAGTGGTTAGAGGGCAGTGAGCTGAGGTTAGTGGCACAGGTCGCTGGCCTGTGCGGAACTGGGCTGTGACTCAATCCTGGAATCTCCTCGCTCACGCTTCGGGTTGCGATTCCGCGAAAAGCGCCACTTCAAAACTGCCGCTTCGGGTTGTAATCGATTAAATTCCAATCCCTGCCTCCTGCTCACTGCCCCCTAACCACTGTCCCCTGACCCCTGCCCACTCCCATGTTTCATCTCAACGTCTGGCTGACCGTGAAGCGCGACGAGGATATTGCCCGAGTCGCCGAGTTGCTGACGACGGCGCAGCAGTGGTCGCGCGAGGAGCCGGGCAATCGCCGCTTCGAGGTCTACCACTCCGAGACCGACTCGCGCCGCTTCCTCCTCTGCGAGCACTGGGAGACGAAGGCCGACTGGGAGACCCATCGCGAGGCCAAGGCCTTCCGCGAGATCTACGCGCCCCAGATCCTGCCGCTGGTCGATCGCGAACCCCATCCCTCGCGGCTGCTCGGGTAAGGGGCCGAGCGTGGCGATGACACCGCCACGGCTCCCACGTACGCAACGCGGGACTCGCGGCTGCTCGGGTAGCCGAGCCGGGCGCGGCGAGAAAAGCCCGCCACGCGGCAGGGGGTCGTTTCTGAGATGCGCCGGCCGGCCCCGCCGCACATCGGTGCTTATCGGGGTGGCGGGCACGCGGCGGCCTCAGGTGGCCCGCTTTCCGGCCGGCTGGCGGCTCCCTATAATCCCTGCGCCATGCCGATCATCGAGATAGAAGGGCTGTCGAAGTCCTACCGCGTCTACCAGAAGCGAGAAGGCCTGTGGGCCTCGATCGGGGGCCTGTTTCGCCGCCAATACCGCGAGGTCCCCGCCGTCCGCTCCATCGATCTGGCGGTCGACGCCGGCGAGTTCACCGCCTTCCTCGGTCCCAACGGCGCCGGCAAGACCACTACGCTCAAGCTCCTCTCCGGGGTGATTCATCCCACGAGCGGCACCGCCCGCGTGCTCGGGCACATCCCCTGGAAGCGCGAGAACGCCTACCGCCGCCGCTTCGCCCTGGTGATGGGGCAAAAAAACCAGCTCTGGTGGGACCTGCCGGCGCAAGAGTCGTTCCGCCTGCACCAGCAGATCTATCGCCTGGCGCCGGCCGATTTCGAGCGTGCCCGCGACGAGCTGGTCGACCTGCTCGACGTGGGGCAGTTGCTCGGCCGCCCCGTGCGCGAACTATCGCTGGGCGAGCGGATGAAGATGGAGCTGATCGCGGCGCTTTTGCATCAGCCCGAGGTGTTGTTCCTCGACGAGCCCACGATCGGGCTCGACGTCGTCGCGCAGCACAATATTCAGACCTTTCTGCGCGAGTACCAGGCGCGGCGCCAGATCACCATTCTGCTGACGAGCCACTACATGAAGGACGTGGCGGCGCTCTGCCGGCGCGTGGTCATCATCACGCACGGCCGCATCATGTACGACGGCTCGCTGTCGGGCGTGATCGACCGTTTCAGCAGCCACAAGGTGGTGACGCTGCTCTTCGGCGACGGTCAGATGCCGGCCGATCTGGCGCGCTACGGCACGCTGCTCGAAACCGTCGCGCCGAAGGCCAAGATCCGCGTCGAGCGCCGCGCCGTGCCCGAGGTGCTGGCCCACGTGCTCGACCATTACACGCTCGAGGATGTGAGCGTCGAGGATCCGCCGCTCGAAGAGGTGATCGCCGAGGCGTTCTCGCAAGCCCGGGCCGATCTCGAAGCGGACGAAGCGTCTCGTGCCGCCGCCACCGTCGAGCGAACGTAGAGGCCCCTCCCGCATGTACGCGCGCGTGCAAACCTGGTGGACGATCCTGGTGATCTCGCTCGAGGAGCGCCTGGTCTACCGGGGCGATTTCGCGCTCGCCACGTTCATGCGGTTCATCCCGATCGTCACGCAGATTTTTCTCTGGGGGGCCGTCTTTAGCGCAACCACGGGCACCATGGTGGCTGGGTTCAGCTACAACGACTTCGTGGCGTATTACCTGCTGACGATGATCAGCCGCGCGTTCTCGAGCATGCCGGGCCTGTCGTCGAACATCGCCCTGCAGATTCGCGATGGCTCGATCAAGAAGTTTCTGATTCAGCCGATCGACCTGATGGGCTACCTGATCCTGCAGCGCACGGCGCACAAGCTGGTCTATTACCTGGTGGCGCTGGGACCCTTCGCGCTGATCTTCTTCATCTGCCGCGGCTACTTCCCGGGCTGGCCCGACGCGCCGACGATGGCCGGCTACCTGGCCTCGCTGGCGATGTCTTTCCTGCTGGGCTTCTTTCTCGAGGCCCTGATCGGCATGGTCGGCTTCTGGTTCCTCGAGGTCAGCTCGCTACTGTTCCTCTACATGCTGTTCAACTTCTTCTTCTCGGGTCACATGTTTCCGATCGACATGCTGCCGGGGCATTGGCGCACGATCGTCGAGTGGCTGCCGCTGCAGTACCTGGCGTACTTTCCGGCGGCGGTTTTCCTGGGCAAGATCACCGGCGCGGCACTCGTGAAGGGCCTGCTCTGGCAGTTGGCCTGGGTGGTGTTCTTTGCCGTTGCCTGCCGCGTGGCGTACGTGCGTGGCATCCGGCGCTATAGCGCCTACGGAGGTTGACCGCATGCCCCGCACCGACCAGCCCAGCTACGCACGCGTGTTTCTCACCTTCGCGCGGAATAGCCTCGTGCGGGACATGACGTTCCGCTCGAACTTCGTGATCGACGTGGTGACTTCGCTCGGCTGGATGCTGATGAACCTGGCGTTCTATACGCTCATCTTTCGATACACGAATTCGATTGGCTACAACAGCGGCTGGGGCAAATATGAGTTTTTCATCTTTCTGGCGACGACGATCTTCGTGAACAGCCTGGTGCAGGCCTTTTTCATGCCCAATGCCGACGAGTTCGGCGAACTGGTGCGGACGGGCAATCTCGACTTCGCGCTCTTGAAGCCGATCGACACGCAGTTTCTCGTCTCGCTGCGCAAGATCGAGTGGTCGTCGCTGGGCAACTTTTTCTTTGCCCTGGGACTGGTGCTGTGGTCGCTCTACCAACTCGACTACGTCCCTTCGCTGGCCAAGCTGGTGCTCTACCCGCTCTACCTGGCCTGCGGCGTGGCGATCATGTACAGCCTGATGATCTCGCTCGCGGCGGCCAGCGTCTGGTTGGGGCGCAACCAGAGCCTGTACGACTTCTGGTTCTACGTGACGAACTTCTCGCGCTACCCGATGGAGATCTACCAGGGCACCTGGGGCACCGCCTTGCGGCAGTTTTTCACCTTCATTGTGCCGGTGCTGATCGTGGTGAACGTGCCGGCGCGGATCCTGGTCAAGCCGCTCGACGCGGCACAATGGAAGTTCGCCGCGCTGGCCCTGGTGATGACGGCCGCTAGCCTGCTCGCCTCGCGCTGGATCTTCAACCGCTCGCTGCTCTCGTACCGCAGCGCGAGTAGCTAATACGCGCGCGACTTACTTACTAGGGAAGTTGCGGTCGCGAAGTTCCTTCAGGCGGCGTTCGAACTCGCCGGTTTCAACCGCCTCGGCGAATTCTTCGAGGTCGGTATAGATCGCGTTGCTGAGGAAACGGACGGCCCAATTGTGCTTCAAGGGGCTGATCGCGATGACGATCTTGCCCGCGTGGTGGGCCTCCCACATCTCGATCGCCGTGCCCATGCTCGCCTGGGGGACGTAGGCCAGCACGACGTTCGCCTCGCGGCACATGTGGGCGTGTTTGAAGAAAACAGTCCGGCCGAGCTGGTCGTCGTATTCGAGCGAATTAGTATGGTCGGCCAGCGGATCGTAGACGTCGCAGTGCGGGAGGTGCCTGGCCAGCAGTTCCTTGATCCGCTCCCGATAGTTCTGGGCGTGCAGGGCCGAGCCCAAGTGCGAACCCTGCATGATCCCGGCGAGAAACAGACGCATCGCGACAAACCCTCCGATTCCAAGCCGTACTCGAGGCAGCGGGCCGGGCGACGTTTTCCGCACGCCAGCCAACTTGTAGGATACGGCCTGTCTCCGCCGCCGCAAACATCGTTCCATCGAGCCATGCCGCGCCACGACACTGATTGCTTAGCGATCCTGCGATCCGATCTTGCCCGCCGCCGGCGAGGGGATGATCCCAAAAAACTTCGAGGTCCCGCACGATGATTCGCCGTACTGCCACGTTGTCTCCCAAGCGCCCAACCGCCACGAATGGTGAGGCGCCACGTGTCTCATCGCCCGGCGCGGCGGAGCCCGATCGCCAGGAAGCGCTTGAGCTCGTGCTCTCCCTGATGGCCATCCCGGGCGAAAGTGGCCGCGAGGGCGCCGTTGCGCAAGAGATCACACGGCGCCTGCTCGACGCCGGCGCGAAGCGCGAGGACATTCGACACGACGACGCGCATCGCCGCTCGGTCCTGCCGGGCGAGGTAGGAAATCTCATCTTCAAGCTGCCCGGCACCGTTCGTGCCCCACGCAGGCTCTTGATGGCGCATCTCGACACGGTGCCGCTGTGTATCGGTTCGAAGCCCAAGCTCGAAGGGGGCTGGGTGCGGTCGGCCGACGCGACGACGGGACTCGGCGCCGACGATCGAGCTGGCGCTTCGGTAGTGTTGTCGACGGCGCTGGTCATTCTGCGACACAAGCTGCCGCATCCACCGCTGACCTTCTTCTGGCCGGTGCAGGAAGAGGTCGGTCTGCACGGCGCGCGGCATGCCCGGCTCAGCATGTTGGGTAAGCCAAAACTTGCGTTCAATTGGGATGGCGGACCAGCCGAGAAACTGACCGTCGGCGCGACGGGCGCCTACCGCATGACGATCACCATTCAGGGGCGCGCGAGCCATGCCGGCGGCGCCCCCGAACGCGGTGTCAGCGCGATCGCCATCGCCGGCATCGCCATTGCCGAGCTCCAGCGCAACGGCTGGCATGGCCTGATCCAGAAAGGTCGCCACACGGGCACGAGCAACATCGGCATCATTCGCGGCGGCGCCGCGACAAACGTGGTGACGCCATCGGTCGAGGTTCGTGCAGAAGCTCGCAGCCACGATCCCATCTTCCGCAAGCGCATCGTGCGCGAGATCGACAAGGCCTTCAGCCGCGCGGCTCGCGAGGTCCGCAGCTCCGACCATCACACCGGGCACGTGAAGATCGATACCCGCGTCGACTACGAGGCCTTCAAGCTGGCCGACGACGAAGCGTGCGTGCTGGCGGCCGAAGAGGCGGTGCGCGACGTGGGTCTCGAGCCCTTGCGGGCGATCGGCAACGGGGGGCTCGATGCCAACTGGATGACGGCCCACGGCATTCCCACGGTCACCATGGGCTGCGGACAACAGTTCGTCCACACGACGGACGAACGCCTCGATGTGGCCGCGTTTCACAGCGCGTGTAGAATTGCGCTGAGGCTGGCAACGACGGCAAGTTCGTAGTTGCTGGCTGACGCTTCTGGAAGTTGCGCATTTCGGGAATCGTAACCCGAAGCGTGAGCAAGGCAGCACTGTACTCGACGTTCTTTCCAAGAATCCCCTCGCTGACGCTTCGGGTTGTGATCGGCCGATTGGCCGAGGAGAGGGGCCAAGGAACCTCGAAAAGCGCAACTTCAAAGCTGACGCTTCGGGTTGTGAACTTCGTAACCCGAAGCGTCAGCGAGGCTCGTTATACGGTGCCCACTGGGGTTATCACGATGGATCTCGACGACGAAATGTGCCTGTGCTTTCACGTGACAAAGCGCAAGGTGCTGAATTTCCTGCGCGTCGAGAAGCCGCGCCGCGTGGGCCAGATGAGCGAGTGTTTTGGCGCCGGCACCGGCTGTGGCTGGTGTCGACCTTTTCTGCGGCGTGCGTTCGAGGCAGCCGTTGCAGGCGGCACGACCGAGCAAGAAGAACCAAGCGCCGCGGAGTACGCCCAGCGGCGTTCGCGGTACATCAAGGCCGGCGGCGGCACTCCTCCCCCCGGCGCAACACCCGTGGGGGACGAGTAAACGCCCAGCGGCGATGAAAAAGTGGCGAGAATTGAGACTTGCGAGGTGATTTTGAGTCGGTGCTATTGAGACTGAAAATCAGCAAGCCAAATATTTTTCAACATCGTCAGATCACGCAGAAAGCGCACCTTGACACTCTTTGGCGGTCGTCCTAATATTCTCAGCGCCGCGGCCCGATGGCATCACTAAAGTGCTTTTGTGGCAAGTACTTCGTGACGAGAGCCAAGTCGGCCTGCTAAGAAGGAGAATCGCTTCCATGACTCACGTCGTTTGCGAACCGTGCTTCGGGTGCAAGTACACCGATTGCGTGGTCGTCTGCCCGGTCGAATGCTTCTACGAAGGCGAGAAGATGCTCTACATCCATCCGGATGAGTGCATCGACTGCGAGGCCTGTGTGCCCGAGTGTCCCGTTGAAGCGATCTTCCATGAAGACAACGTGCCCGAGGACTGGAAGGACTTCACGGCGCTGAATGCCGAGATGGCGCCGCAGTGCCCGGTCATCACCGAAAAGAAAGAGCCGCTCGCCGGCGCTGAATAGCCCGTCAGCCAGCCAGGCGGTTTCGCGCGTGCTTGTCGAGCAAGTGCGGCGACGCTCCCAGCACGCAACACCAGCCGACGACCGTTGCGGATCTTGATCCTTCCGCAACGGTCGTTTTTTTATAGACGTTGCTCGCGCCCCCCGGCTTGGACCGTCTCGCTCTTGCTTCCGGCGCCTACTTCAAATCGACCGACCAGTAGGCGTTGTCGAGGAACGATTTCCAGCTCTCGTACTTCGGATTGCCCAGCTTGAGCGTGAGCAACGGGCTGCGTTTCGGTTTGACGGGGGGCCGCACGAGCTTCATGTTCGCTTCGTGCGGCGTGCGTCCCCCTTTGCGGACGTTGCACTTCACGCAACTGCAGACGATGTTCTCCCAACTCGTGTCCCCCCCCCGGCTGCGCGGCATCACGTGATCGAGGCTCAACTCGCTCATCGGAAAGCGACGCCCGCAGTACTGACAGCGGTTTCCATCGCGGGCAAAGATATTGCGCCGATTGAAGCGGATCACCTGCTTCGGCAGCCGTTCGTACGACAGCAGCCGGATGACGCGCGGCACCTGGATCTCGAAGTTGACCGAGCGGACCCAGTCTTGATCGGGCTCTTTGAACTCGGCCCGCAATTCGCTGATTTCACGCCACGACTCGAAGTCGTAGTTGGCGTATTGGCCATCTTCCAGATGGATGACTTCCGCGAGCTCGCGGAACAACAAAGAGAACGCGCGGCGCACATTGATCACGTGAACCGCCACGTAAAGGCGATTCAACACCAACACACTTGCCCCGAGGGGATCAAGCGCGGGAGCCACGGCAGTCATAAACTCTCTCTCCGGGGAGTAACAGGGGAGTCGCGAGAGCAGCGGGACGCGGCCTGGTAGCAGGCCAGGACGTGTCCGGTTGCTCTATCCCCTGCGCCCTGGCGCGTCGCGGCGCGTGCCTGGTTGGCACCAGCGCTGTGCGTTCGCGGTGCATAGACAACATGGCTGCGCACGGAGTTCGCGCGGCAGACCGTCGCTCGCATGCTCTGGGCGGCGGCGTCCCCGGAGAGACTTCCGACTCTGCCCTCCAATCTATCCCAGCCCGATTCATTTCGCCAGATCTACTCTCCTGCCACACGAGTCTTGCCCGTTCCTTCGGGAAAAGTGCCCGTCGGTCGGCGTCTGAGCCTGGAGCATAGCGGTGCATCGCGCGAGCCAATTCGTGTCGAGCTCCGAGCGGATTTTGGTACGGCACGCATTCCATCACCTGCTGTCATGGCCGGGAATGCCCGTTCCCCGTGCTGGCGTCGTCTCCGCGGAAGAGAACGATCGAGCCGCGCACGTCGGATTCCAAGCGAAGAACAGCTCGACGCGCGCCTGTCAAGCACCATGCCAGCAGCGCGCTGCATGAGAAAAATATGCTGGCAAAAAGCGCGAAACACGGCTTGTCGCGGTTTTGCGTGCGTCATTAGGATGAATTGGTCGGCGTGGCTTGGAAGGCGACGCCCTTGATTCGCAGACCGTTTGTTCATCTAGCCGCAGGGAGCGGGTCCATGCTGCATTACTCGTGCGATTTCTGCCAACGGAAGATCGACCCGGAAGAGGATGTCCGGTACGTCGTGAAGCTCGAGGTCTTTCCCGTCGTCGAACCGACCGATGAATCGGACTTGGAAGACGACCGCGATCACTTGCAGGAAATCAACGAAGTGCTCGAGCGTCTCGATGACCGCGACCTCGAGAACGTGACGCCCGCCTACCAGAAGTTGCACTTCGACCTCTGCCCCGAGTGCCGTCGCCGCTTCATGAAGAACCCGTTGGGGCGCGACGTGACGAAGCACCTGCAATTCAGCACGAACTGATCGCTGCTGCCCTCCAGGCGATTCCGCGCAGGAATCGCGAAGGCGCTCTATGAACCACGGGCCGCGATTCGAGCCGCGCCGCCGTCCGCGGAAAGCCTCGCTCGGTGTGGCGGTGCTGGTCGCCATCCTGCTCGCCGCGCGCGCCTGTAGCGACAGCAACACCGACCACCAGGTCGACGCGCCGGCGCCGGTCACGGAATCGCTCGCCGCTGGCGAACATAAGATCCGCCGTGTCGTCGATGGCGACACACTCTTATTAGAGGATGGCTCGCGCGTGCGACTGCTCGGAGTCGATACGCCCGAGACGGTCAAACCCGACACGCCCCCCGAACCCTGGGGCGCTGAGGCGAGCGAGTTCACGCGCCAGTTTCTCTCTGGCGGAACCGTGCGACTCGAATTCGACCGCGAGCGCGTCGATGCGTACGGGCGCTACTTGGCCTATGCCTGGGTAGGCGATCGCCTGCTGAACGAAGAGCTGTTGCGCGCCGGGCTCGGCCGCCCGCTGCTGCAGTTCAATTATTCATCGTCGATGAAGACGCGCTTTCGCAAAGCGGCCGACGAGGCCCGCCAGGCCGAACGCGGCATCTGGTCGCTCGAACGTCCCCAGGCGAATCGCAAAGCGGCTTGAGTGGGCATCGCGAAGCACTACGGCTTAACTCCAAGCGCTTTGGCAAGGCAATTATCGACTTGTGTCATGATGCTACGGGGAAGTCGTCCGAGCTTCTTCAATACAAAGCCTTGGTCGACAGTGAGCACATTCCCGCAATCGATTACCGAGGTTGCAAGCAGGCCAGTGCCGCGCGAATCGGGCCTAGCTGGATTGATCTGCAATTGCCACGCATCCAACTTCGGTCGTACCACACTCGTGATGGCCGCCAGTACGACATCGTCGGTTTGATTCAGTTCGTCCGCCGAGACAACAGCAGTAGGGCGAACTTTGCTGCCCGTACGATCCGTATATGGATAGTCGACGAGTACAACGTCACCCCGTGTCAGTTTCATGATTGACGTGGGTCGAGCTGATCATAGACATCCATCGACGGATCGTCCCAACCTGCCCTGCGCCCCATCTCCCTCAATGCGAAACGAGTACCTTCGTCCATCGCGGCGCGCAGTTTTGCATACGCCTCGGCTGGTAGCAACACGAACTGCTTTTGCGTTTGGGAATCGACGACATCGATCGGCCCGCCACGACTTGCTTCGACGGCTTCACGCATTTCGCGAGTGATTTCAGCGGCCATAAGTACCTCCCTAATTATCATACCGCGCTGCGCGTCCGGCTAATAACGCGGGCGCGTAATTAAGCTACACCGCACGCTCCAGCGCCGTCGCCACGCGGCGGCAAAGCTCCATCGTCTGCCGAAAACCCGCGAAGTTGAGCGACTGGTAACCGTCGCTGGCGGCGCGTTCCGGGTCGGGATGCACTTCCAGGATCAGTCCATCGGCGCCGGCGGCCACGCTCGCGGCGGCCATCTGCGGCACGAGATACGTGTGCCCCGTGCCGTGGCTCGGGTCGACCACCACCGGCAGGTGCGTCTTGGCGTGCAGATAGGGCACCGAGGCCAGCGGCAGCGTGAAGCGCGTATGCGCCTCGAACGTGCGGATGCCGCGCTCGCAGAGGATCACGTTCGGGTTGCCGGCGTCGAGAATGTACTCGGCCGCCAGCAGCATCTCTTCCATGGTGGCGCTGGGACCGCGTTTGAGCAGCACGGCCTGCTTCTCGCGCCCGACGGCCTCGAGCAGGCGGTAGTTCTGCATGTTGCGCGCGCCGATCTGCAGCACGTCGGCATAAGCGGCCACGAGCGGCACGTCCTCGGTGGCGAGCACCTCGGTCACCACGGCCAGCCCGGTCTCTTCGCGCGCCTTGGCCAGCAGCTTGAGCCCTTCTTCCTTCATGCCCTGGAAGCTGTAAGGGCTCGTGCGCGGCTTGAACGCTCCGCCGCGCAGCGCCGTCGCGCCGGCGGCCTTGACGGCCCGCGCCGTGTCGAGGATTTGCTGTTCGCTTTCGACCGAGCAGGGCCCGGCGATCACGCCGATCTGCTGGCCGCCGCACGACAAGCTGCCGGCGGTCACCACGGTGCGCTCCGACTTCAACTCGCGACTGGCGACTTTGTAGGAAGCGAGGATCGGCAGCACCTCGGCCACGCCGGGCCCCGATTCGAGCGACTCTTTCAGCTCCTTGCTTTCGCTGCCGACGGCGGCGATCACGGTCCGCTCGACCCCCACGATCACGTGCGGCTTGAGGCCTAACTGCTGCACGCGTTCGACCATGTGTTCCACTTCGGCCTGCGAGGCCTCTTTTCGCATGACGACGATCACGACCAGCTCCTTAGCCAGGGTCGCAGGCAACTCTCGCCGACAGGACGAGCAGCGCGTGCGACCAGTTGTAATGTTTTCAGCCAGCCGTTCTACGAGCGGTGATCGCCCCCGGAACGTTGACCGCAAACGGTTCCCAAAAACCAACAAAAAACCCCGCCGATCGAGTCGATCGCGGGGCCGATGCACTTCGCAACGAGGAGATAAACGTTACACGCCTCCTCCGGCCCCGCTGGTGTAGCGGGTAAAGCTAAAGATAAAGCTGGGCCGATAGGTGACGTGCGAGCTCATAGCGACATTGTGTCTTCGGTTGCACTGCGTGACAAGAGCGCGGTGATTTCTCCGCCAGGTTACCGTGTCTTGGCGGCCTCGCCCGGCGTGGCTGCCGCGGCATCCTGCTTGGCCGGCGACTGCTCGGCACGCCAGGCGGTCAGGCGGGCTTCCACCTCGCGCTGCAACGTCTGGGGAGCCAACAACAAAACGCTCGCCGAGGGCCGATCGAAACGGGCCACCACTACTCCGGCCAACCCCGACGTTAAGCGAGCCACGACCGTCCCCTCATCGGTCGAGCCGTCCAGCAGATCGCGCACGGGGTAGATTTCCAGCTCGCGCCGTGAGGCGGCCTGCTGTTTCGACGTGATCTGAAACGTCCGCGGTCCGACCACCAGGTAGTCCAACTCCAGTGGTTCGAGCAATCTGGTGAGCGCTTCGCCCAGCGGCACATTCGCGACGACCAACGAGGCGGTAACCTCGCGCGAGATACCGGCCGGCGCCAAGGCCTGCCAATCGATAGTGAGATTCACCCGTGCCTGGGACTGCAGAAAGTCGACGATCTTCGTCAGGGGGGTGCCCTCGCCAAAGTTCACCGTACGCAGCGGCGTGTCGAGCTTGACTTGTGCCTGCTGGCTGCGGCTGGCCAGTGCGAAACGAGAGGGGTCGCCGACACTCGCCGGACGTCCGCCACGTGCCACGCGCAGCTTCTCGCACAGGACGAGCAGGTCGTAATGCGTCGCATCGCTTTGCCGCACGAGCAGCGCATCGCCGACCAGTTCGAGGGTCCCTGCGCCGCCAGCCTCGCTCCACGTCGCCGGTTCGACCAGGGTTCGTACCAGTTCGGCAAAGGCCTCGACCGAAGCCGGGGCGCTGCCCGTGAGATCGCCGACACGGTACCGCACCAGTCGGAGTTGCCCGCCGATGCGCCGCGGACTGGAGACAACCAGTCGGCCAGCGTCGGCCGTGTAGGCCAGCCCCAGTTCCGCGAGCCCCTCTTTCAGTGCATCTCCGACCGTCGTCTCGGCCAGGTGAATCGAGAACTTCAAATCGGGCGTGACTCCCGCCTCGGCCAGGGCATCGAGGTCGAGCGTGATTTCCAGCGTGCTCAACTGCGAGATGAAATCGACGAAGTCCGACAGCGCGATTTCGGTAAAGGCCAACTCGAGCAGCGGATCGGCGAGACGCGCCTCGACGGCCGCGCGCCATGGCTCGTCGTCGCTTGTGGCGAGGGGGGTATCCGCGGTGGGGACAGACGGCGAGGCTTCGACTGCGGCCGGAGCACCATCCGCCGTCGGATTCGCTGGCGCCCGCGCGGGACCGGCCAGGGGCGTTTCGACCGGCGCCGCTTCGTGGCCGGCAATGGTAGCCATTTGCTCCAACACGCGAGGGTCGACATCCTTCGAGAAGAATCGCACGGAACCATCGGCCATGCCTGCCGCGAGACCATCGGGCGTGCCGCTGCCAAAGCCGTCGGGGCCATTCACATAAGGAGCCTGTGTGAGTGGACGCACCGTCGCGGCCCCACCCGCGCTCCAAGGTCCCAGGTTGCCACTCGCCCCCAGCACGGCGATCGTATTCGATGCACCGTCAGGAATGTCCGTGCTGCGCACGCGCCGCTGAAAACCGAACACGCCAGCCCGGGGATGATCGATGGGCAGGTCGCCCGCATCGGCTCCGACACCCGCCACGCCGACATAATGCGTCGCGGGGAACTCCGCCTCCGGAGCATCTCCTTCCAGAGGAGTCAGGGCGGGGTTGGTCACTTCGCTGAGCTTTTGCGTGGTGATCGGCCGGTTCTGTTCGTCCTTCCACGAGCGCCGGAAATTGAGCGACGCGTGCCAATCCTCATGCCCGTAGTAGGGCAAGAGCGTGGCGATCCAACTCAAACGCTCCGTGGCTGGCAGTTGCGGTGTGCCAGCCGCGCCGACGGGATACTCTCCCTGCTCGGCCGCATGCTTTTGCAAAGCCTCGGCCAGTCGCTGGTGATTCGCGTCGTCGACGCCGCGCGCGTCGCTCGGCTGTTCGGACGCCGGCGGGGGTTCTTCGGCAACGGGCGCTGGCTCTTCGCTCGCCTCGGGCGGTGCAACTTCCACCAGTGTGCGATCGGCCGGGGGCTCGGCAACTTCTATCGGCGTGACCGGTTTCTCGATCGGGGCGACGGCCACCGACGGTGGTGTTTCGTTCGACGACAAGAGCGCCCAACCTGCCACGGCCGCGATCGTCAGGAGCAGTACACCGCACGCGCCGAGAATCCACGGCCTCCGACCTGGTTGTGCCGCGGCGCCGGACAATTCGAGACCCGCATCGTTCGGCGTGCTGGCCACGCCGGTGGGCTGGGTGGCCGTCGGTGCGTCGCTGCTGATGGCGGACTCGGCCTGTACCTCCTTCGCCGGAACCTGCACCATGCCACCGCAACGGGGGCAGGCCAGGATCTTGCCCAGCGCCTCCTTGTCGCGCACGCGCAGCCGCGTGTTGCAGGTCGTGCAGGTGATCGAAAGGGGTTCCACGCTACCAGCGCTCCCGCGACAAACGACACAAGTCTAGGGGGACTTCATGGGCTCCGTGGCAAGCTCCGGCGGCAACGTCTCGCCTCGCTTGGCCGCCGCGGCCCGGGTAGTGACGAACAGCGCCTCGCCACTGCCATCCTCTTTCGCCCGAACGACATACACAAGTTTGCCATCCGGATTCGCCTGACGCAGGATCTTCAGCAAGATTTCTCGCGCCGGTTGGTTTCGCTCGTCCAATCCGAACGACTGGTTCTTCGTGATCCCTTCCAATTGCAGGTCGGCCCCCAAAATGACGATCTCCGTGCCGATCCCTTCCCCCAGCATCAGTAGGGCCTGCTCCAGCGTATTGCGGGGAAAACTAAGCGACGTCGACTGATTGAGCAGCTCGGCCAGGCCCCGCTTCGACGTGTCGGCCAACGGCGTTCCGCCCGCGGTCGTGCCGGAAGCTGCCTGCTCGACCAACGCCAGTTGAGTACCCAGCGTCAGATTGTGCGCCGCCACGACGGGCAGATAGGCCCGCAGCACGGCGCAGCGATCTTCCACCCCGCTACGCGTGAAGCGCGACAAGATCGACACCATCTCGGGAAACCGTTCGAGCACCTTGGCGCTATAGGCCGACGGAGCGAGCGACGCGACGTAATCGCTCACTTCCGCCGGCAAGGTCGTGGCACGATCTTGCCAGCGGGCGACCAGCGCGTCGGGCAGCGTCTCGGTCGTGCCCGCCAGACGCAACTCGAGAAACAGATCGTCCGCCGTGAGATGAGCGCTGGCGAGCACGGCGGCCGTGTCATCGGCAAACAACTCCACCAGCGGCATGCGCAAGCGTTCGGCGCCATCGGTCAACAGGGCTCGGCCACCGGTCGAGAGGAAGCTGGGGACGAACAACCAGGTGACGTGGCGGTCGCGATCGCTCGCCGACAACAGCTCGGCCAGCTCGCGGCGCAGCGCGGGGGGTGTTCCCTCGTCGGCGATCAGATTGCCCAGTTCATCGAAGGGCGCCACCACGAGCAGCTTCTCTTCCTCGGGCGGAAGGAAATAACCGTAGCCATCCAGTTCCTGCACGGTCTGCCCAGCCAAGCTGCGGACAATCGCGGGGCCGCGCCCCGACAGCAAACTTGCCGACGTGACCGGCTCCAGCGTGCGCACCACCAGCGAATAACGCAGCCCACCGTTACCGTCGGGTAAGAATCCGACCGTGAGTTGTTCGACGTTCGGCCAGGGGAGCCCCACCAGTTTTTCGAGGGCCTGACGCGTCTGCTGTCCCAAGGCCCCGAAGGAGGCGAGGACCCGTTCTCCTTCGGGCTGCGCGAGAAACTCGGCCGGTCGCCAGACGAGAAACATCTGACTCGTCGGAGCGATCCACGCCAGGTCGACGGCCTCGCCCGACGTAGGCGATTGCCACACGCCGAGATCTTCGGGCGCCGGGGGCGCGCTCGGCGCCGTCGGGCTGGGTGCGGTTGGCTGAGGTTCTGCGCGTCTCGGCGATTCGCTGTCCGGCGAAGGCGCCCCAGGCGTGGCGACCGGCGCCGAAGCTATGGTCGGCGCAGGCAAGGGTGCCGTCTCCGCCGATGGAGAGCCGCCATACGTCAGCCAGGCGTACACTCCAAACCCCGACGCGCCCGCCACCGCTAACAGCACGGCCAAGAGCAGCAGAGGATTCCCCTGTGGCGGGCGGCGTGTCGTCGTGGTGTGAACGAGCGAAGCGAACGGATCGTCGTGATGTACAGGTGCCGTCGCGGGCCTCACGACGGGATGCTCGCCCGACGCCGACAAGGCTGGCGCGATCTGCTCGATGGGCCAGGCCACCGTTTCTGCCAGGGAAATGGGGTCGACTTCCACTGCGGGAATCTCGGCCGTTACGCCGGGCGGTGTCGCCAGTGTCGCCTCGTACGCCAGACGCGCGGGGTCGGGGGGTTCGGCGACGGCTTCGCCGGCAGAAACCGGCACCAAAGCGGCCAGCCCGTCGACGGCCATGGCCAAGGTCTGATAACGCTTGGCCGGATCGCTTGTGAGCAAGTACTCGAGCAGTCTCGCATACGGAACGGGCAGATCGGCTGCCGCGCGCGCGAGCGGATTGCGACCTTCGCGCGCATCGGCGCTCGGCGACCGACCGAAGAGCATCCAGTAGAGCAGCGTGCCCAGGGCGCGCACGTCGGCGTGTGCGGCCGACGCCCCTTCGGTTTTTTGCTTCGACGCAGCACTCGCTAGAGGAAACTGCAGCAGCTTGACGTGCCCCGCATCGTCGAGCCAAACATTGTCCGCGCGAATCTCTCCGTGGACGCGTCCGGCGCCATCGAACGTGATGGCGGTGATCGCCACCTCGTAGACGATGCGGCAGGCCTCTTCGGGAGTGAATTTCTCTCCCCGCGCCTGCCGCTCGGCCACCGTTGCGCCCAACAGATTCTCGACGACGGCGAACCGTCGCTTGCCGAGCGTCACGACCTCGTAAGTGCGCGACAAGCGCGGCGAGATCGTCTTGCACGCCGCGCGGGCGGCGCGCTCCCACTGCGCCAGGCGCGTCGGACTTGAGGCGGTCGTCTCGTCGCAAAAGGCGAGCAAGACGTCGTAACCGCTGGCCACGTGTCGAGCCCGGGCCAGCCCGGCCAGGCGCCCCTCGCGGATGGCCTCGCGCAGGACGTAATTCCCCAAGAGAAAAGGTCCCGCCCGGCCCGCGAGCAGGGTCTTCGCCTGGTAGCGGGTGATCTGACCGTTGGCCACCAACCAACGGGCCAACGACGTCGCGTCGGCCGCCGTTTCGGCGCCGCTGGCGTCGGGCCGGTGCCGCGCGAATTCGACCTGCAGGCGCGCAGCCTCGGCCGCGGTGAGAAGCCTGGCCTTTTGAGCCAGTTGCCAGAATTCTTGCGTCGACGGGGGCATTGCCATCGGCGCAGCGCGCCGCTCGAGGCCAGGCCGCCCCTGCGGCGACCCGGGCCGGAAATAGTGCGCGTCCACGCCCTCCTGCTGTTCCGATTCTCCAATGTACCGCACGCAACCCGGGTGCTGCAAAAGCCGCGCGGCAGAAAGACGTGCCGGCAGTGCGACTTAGGAATCTCCTGCGGCACCGTGCTAGCACGGCGCCCGGCCGCTTGCTGACATTGACCCAAATCGGCCCCAGTCCTATCTTTCGTGCCCCAGTGAACGACCCGGGCAAGTCGCCCGAGCGGTCGCGGCGCTGGCGGTCGCGCTCGAATGGCCGACCGGCTCACCCTTCGTACCGACTCCGAGGACCGGCCACCCTATGAGCCACGCCGATTTGCTCCGCGTCTTCGAACAGCTTTCTCGACCGCGGGTCATGGTCTTGGGCGATCTGATTCTCGACCGATACACCTGGGGCAACGCCGAGCGCGTGAGCCAGGAAGCGCCCGTCATTCTGCTGCGTGCCGACCGCCGCGAGGCGCGACTCGGTGGGGCGGCCAATGTCTGTCACATGCTGCGGGGGCTCGAGGCCGAGACCACCTGCGTCGGCATCGTCGGTTCCGACAGCGACGGAAGCTTGTTGCGGCGACACTTGATCGACAGTGGCGTCGACGAAGCGGCCGTGCTGGTCGACCGCACGCGTCCGACCACGGTGAAAGAACGCTTTATCGGTCGCGCGGCGAATCGCCATCCGCACCAGATTCTGCGCGTCGATAGCGAAGTGCGCGAGCCGGTCTGCCAGGAACTCGAAGATCAGCTCATCACCCGCATCGCCAAGGGGCTGCGCGAGCACGACGTGTTGCTCGTCTCCGATTACGACAAAGGGGTCTGCACGCCGCGCGTCTTGCACGAGACGATCGAGGCCGCCCATCGCGTCGGCGTGCGCGTCGTGGTCGATCCGATTCGAGGCAGCGATTACAGCCGCTATCGTGGCGCGACGACGATGACCCCCAACCGTCTCGAGGCCGAGCTGGCGACCAGGTTCAAGATCAACACGGCCGAGGACGCCTTCCGCGCCGGAGAACGCCTCTGCCGCGCCTTGAAGCTGGACATGGCGATCGTCACGCTCGATCGCGACGGCATGGCGCTCGTCTGGCCCGACGGCCGAGGCGAGCTTTTTCCCACGCGGGCCCGCTCGGTCTACGACATCACGGGGGCGGGCGACATGGTGCTGGCCATGATCGGCGTGGCGCTGGCCGCGGGCACGTCCCCCGAGGTGGCCATTCAGCTTGGCAACGTGGCGGCCGGCCTCGAGGTGGAAAAGATCGGCGTGGCGCAGGTCTCGCGCGACGAGATTCGCGAGCGCCTGTTGGCCGATCAGCCCGTGGGACAGTCCAAGCTCGTGAACATCGACGAGCTAGAGCGACTGACGATCGCGCATCGCGCACGAGGCAAATCGATCGTCTTCACGAACGGTTGCTTCGATCTGCTGCACGTCGGCCATGTGAGCTATTTGCAGGAGGCCGCGCAACTAGGAGACAAGCTCGTCGTCGGGCTGAACAGCGATGCCAGCGTACAACGTCTGAAAGGCCCCACGCGCCCGGTGATCAACGAGACCGACCGCGCGGCGATTCTCGCCGCGCTCGCCTGCGTCGACTACGTAGTGCTCTTCGACGACGACACCCCTTGCGAGCTGCTCCACCGGCTGCGTCCCGATGTGCTCGTGAAGGGAGGCACGTACCAACCGAGCGAAGTCGTGGGACACGAAGTGGTCGAAGAGTACGGCGGTCGCGTCTGCGTCACCGGCATGGTCGAGGGCATCTCGACTACGGCGATCGTCGCTTCGCTGGCCGAGAATCAGACCCTGCGCGGACCGCATACGAAGTTTCCCAATACGGCCGATGCAGCCAGAGCGCCTGCCAGCGCTCGCGACACGGCAGCGAAGTAACGCCTTCGAACAAGCCACGTGCAAGCACTCAGGACTCTGCCCGCATGAAGCTGGGGATCTTCCTGCCGAACTGGGTGGGTGATGCCGTCATGGCGACGCCCGCCCTGCGCGCCATCCGCCAACAACTGCCGACCGCCGAGATCGTGGGCATTCTGCGCCCGCCGATCGATCAGGCGCTGGCCGGCACCACGTGGCTCGACCGTACGATCGTCTATCAGCCGCGGACCAAGGATCGCCAGCGGCGCGGCTGGCGTCTGGTGCGGCAACTGCGCGCCGAGCGCTTCGAGACGATGCTGCTGCTGACGAACTCGTTTCGCACGGGCCTGCTGGCCTGGGCGAGCGGCGCGCGGCGCCGCATCGGCTTCGATCGCTACGGGCGAGGTCTGCTGCTCACCGAGCGGCTCTACCATCATCGCGAACAGGGACAGTTCGTCCCGTCGCCGGTGATCGACGAGTATCACAAACTGGCGGCGCAGCTCGGCTGCCCCCCCGACTCGTATCAGATCGAGCTGGCCACCTTGCCCGAGGACGAGGCGCGTGCCGACGCGGCCTGGCACGCGCTCCATCTGCCCGGCGAACGGCGCGTCGTCGTGCTGAACTCCGGTGGCGCGTACGGTGCGGCCAAGTTGTGGCCCACGGAATACTTCGTCGAGCTCGCGCGGCGCCTGGCCACGTCGCACGCGCGGCACGTGCTCGTGATCTGCGGTCCCAGCGAGCGCGAGATCGCGCGGCGGATTGTGGCAGAAGCCGGGCATCCGCACGTCGTCAGCCTGGCCGATCAAACCCTCTCGCTTGGCTTGAGCAAGGCCTGCGTCCGCCGCGCGGAGCTCATGGTCACCACCGATAGCGGGCCGCGCCATTTCGCGGCAGCCTTCCAAGTGCCGGTCGTCACGCTGTTTGGCCCCACGCACATCGAGTGGAGCGAAAACTACTATCCGCGCGCCGTGCATCTGCAGAAACGATTACCGTGCGGGCCCTGTCAGCGCCGCGTCTGCCCGTTGGGTCACCACCAGTGCATGCGCGATCTCTCGGTGGATGAAGTCGAGCGTACCGTCGTCGCGCAATTGCACCACCCGGCGCGAGGCTCGCATGCTGCTTGACCACCAGTCGCGCACGCGCTCGCGGTGGAGACGTTCCACGCTCACGCCCGAGTCTTCCAGGCGCCGCCTGTCGCGCGGGGCGGGTCCGTTCGATTTTCACTGGCACGATCCGGCCTTCGCCGCGCTGGTCGGCGCCGAACGACTCGACGAGCTCGCATCGCTGCTGGAGCGCACCGATGGCGTGCTCGTGGCGCGCGGTCGACCGGGGCGCGAGACGCTCCGCGTCGTGCTGGGGGGGGACAGCGCCTTGCGGCGCGTCCTGTTTCTCAAACGCGAGACGTCAACGCACACGAAAGATCTCCTCCGGCACGTGCTGGCCGGCCGCGGTTACTGGACGAAATGCCGCGCCGAGTTCGAGGTGCTGCGGGCGCTGCGCGAGGCGGGAATCAACGTGCCTCGACCGATCGCTTGCGTTCAGCAGGGGCTCTGGCGACCCCAGGCCTGCCTGGTGGTCGAAGGCCTCGACGGAACGGTGCCACTCGCCGAGTACCTGTCGTCCGACGCCGTCACGACCTCATCCGCGCGACGGGGGGAGTTCTTTAGCGCCCTGGCACGCGAAGTCGCGCGACTGCACGCGACGGGCTACAACCAGCCCGACCTGTTCGCCAACCACGTCCACGTGGCGACGACGGGCGCGAGCTGGCAGGTGGCGTTCCTCGACTTTCAGCGCAGCACGTACCACGCGAACCCTTCGCTTGCCCGCCGTGCTCGCGACCTGGCCGCCCTCTGGGCGACCTTGCCGCGCCGCTTGGCGAGCGAGCGCGACGAAGAGCGCTTTCTCGACAGCTACTTATCGGCGGCGCAGCTCGAGGATCGCGCGGCCGAGTTATTGGCGGCCACGCGACGGCGCGTCGAACGGCTGTTGCGTCGACGCAAGATTTGGGAGATCCGCGAAAGCGATACCGCCGCCCATCGCTCGGTGCAGGCGCTGGCCCCCATCGAACGGGGTCGCATGTGGATCGATCCCGAGTTTCGACCTCACCTCGAGCATGAAGGCCGGGCCACGTTCGCCGACATGATGGCCACCACCGCAGGCGAATGCCTGCGCGCCCTGGCAGATCGAGAGAACTGGCGTCTCGTGCTCGACGATGGCGAACACGCGCCGCGCGGCGCGTTCCTCAAGAAGCACCATATTCGCACCTGGAACACCCGCTTTCGTGCGAAGCTCGGGCTCGATCCGGGGGATACGGCGGGGCGCGTCGAGGCGCGCAACATCGCGCGGCTCGCGCGCGGCGGCATCGCGGCCATGCGCTTGATCGCCTACGGCGAGGGGCTCCATGCCGACGGACTGCTCGAGTCGTTCGTTCTCACCGAAGAACTGGTCGGCTGCACGCAGTTGGATCATTTCTTGCGACGACGCTTCCCGGCACTCAACGACGGCGCGGCGCTAGCGGTCGATCGGATCACGGGAGAACGTCACGGCCTGCGCAATGCGGCGCTCGACACGCTGCTGGGCGAGGTGGCGTCCGTGGCGCGTCACTTTCACGCCATGGGGTACAACCACCGCGACTTCTATTGCTGCCACTTCTTCATTCGCGAGCACGTGCCAGGCGAGTTCCGCGTCCATCTCATCGACCTGCAGCGCGTGCAGCATCGCACGCGGCTGCGCCGACGATGGATCGTCAAGGACCTGGCACAACTGGCCTACTCGGCGCCGCGCGAGCGCATCTCTCGCGCGCACAAGATGGCCTTCATCAAACAATACCTGGGGGTGCGTAAACTTCGACCGCAAGACAAGCAACTCATCCGGCGAGTCTTGCGCAAGCAACGCTGGATGGAATGGACCCTGGGATTGCACCCATGAAAATCGGCCTCGTGCTCGATCACTTCGATCCGCGACGCGGGGGCGTCGAACAATGGACCGCGCGCTTTGCGCACTGGCTGGTCCGGGCGGGACATGAAGTTCACGTCGTCGCCAGCAGCTTCGCCGACGACGCACTGGCCACGGGCATCACCGCGCACGAAGTCCGCGGGACCCGCACGCGCACGGGCTTTGCCGCCGCCGTCGAACATCGCCTCCGCACGCTGCGGCTCGACGTCGTCCACGACACGGGGTGCGGCTGGTACTGCGACGTGCTGCAGCCGCACGGGGGTGCCCGCCGCGCCGCCTTCGAGCAGAATCAATTGCTGCTGCCGCGAGCATGGCGTCCCTGGAAGCGAGCGCTTGCGCGTTGGCTGCCGCGCTATCGTGAGTTCGATCGGCTCGTCGCGCGGCAATACGCCGACGATGGCCGGACGATCATCGCCATCTCGAAGATGGTGGCCCGCGATCTGGCCCGCTACCACGGCGTGCGTCCCGAGCGCATGCGGCTCGTCTATAATGGCGTCGATCTGGTCCAGTTCACGCCGCAAAATCGGGCCCGCTACCGCACTCCGCTGCGCGAAAAGCTGGGAGTCGGCCCCGACGAAGTGCTGCTGCTGATCGTGGCGCACAACTTTGCGCTCAAGGGGGTGCCGACGTTGTTGCGCGCCGTGGGGCGCCTGGCGGCCTCGGGGGCGCCCGTTCGCCTGGCCGTGGCGGGGGGTAAGCGGCATGCCGCCGCGGCACGACTCGCGGCGCGCGTGGGCGTCGGCCCGCGCGTGACCTTTCTGGGCTCGGTCGACGACGCTGCTCCCTGGTACGCCGCCGCCGATGTCTATGTGCAGCCCACGTTCTACGATCCCTGCAGCCTGGTCGTGCTCGAGGCCTTTGCCGCGGGGTTGCCCGTGGTGACCAGTCGCTTCAATGGCGCGGGCGAGCTGTTGACCGAGGGGCGCGAGGGCTACCTGGTCGACGATCCCGCCAACGTCGAAGAACTGGCCGAGCGGCTTCGCCCGCTCCTCGACGCGGGCGCGCGAGAGCGCATGGGCATCGCCGCGCGACAACTGGCCGAGCGGCATTCCTGGGATCGCAATTGCCGCGAGATGCTCGACGTCTACAGCGAGATCGCCGAGACGCGACGCCTGGCGGCCTAGCGGCCCGTCGAATTCTCGACCGGGCCGCTCGTGCTGCATCAACATCTAAGGGTTCGGGTTGATGCAGCACGACCGCCGAACACGTAAGTGGTTCGGCGGCACACAACTTCGTGTGCCCGCTGCGGGCCATGAAGCTGCTTAAGCGACTTCGATCTCGTTGACCAGCGGCAGATTGCCGATCATGGGCATGGCGGCGTGCTGCGCCAATTGCTTCGAGTAGAACGAAGCGGTGCGCCCCGACAGGACCACGCCTCGGCCTTCGACGGCGACCGACAGGTCGCGAATCTGGCCGGCCGTTCGCTCGGCGATCAGACGACGAATCGTGGCGGCCTGGCTGGCCGCGGCGCGGCTCACGTCGCGTCCCCCGCAACTCACGACGCAATCACGTTCGAGGAGCGCGGTCTCCCCCTTACCATCCAAAACAAACCCCATGTACGAACATTCCTTCCCTCAACTAAACCCTAGGCGTGGACACCGCCATCGCAGGCGGTCTTGCTTCCCACGTTGCTCGCACGGCACGAGTTGAGCACAATTGCCGTGCAAACAAAGAGGCTGGCCGGCGACGACCCGAATCAGGTCCGAATCGCCCGCTAGCGACAACTGGCTACGCGAATCGAGTTCATCACCGGCACCCCCAGCGCGACGGCGCGAACCGCCTCCTGCGCGAGTTGCTTGTGGTAATAACTCGTCACGGAACCACTGAGCAGAAGCCCGCCCTCTACTTCTTCCACACGCAGCCCGCGCAAATCGAAGATGGGGCTCGTGGCAAGCGCCGCTTGGGCACGAGGCTGGGCACTTTCGATCGTAGTCTGGTCGGCCATGTGTATCCTTGCCAACCTCCTTGTAGCGATACGGGCACTTCGCACTCAGGTCGCGGGAACGGACCCCACGACTCTGTCGTCTTGACGACGTTTGCTTCGGTCTCATCCAGAGCCGAAGTCAACCGGGCATAACGCCCAAACCGCCTGCTCGAAAGCGACACTCAGCCCGCACAACGCACGAATCGGCATGCAAGGCAGGATCGACTCGCGTTCACTGTACGTGGTGCCACTTCGAAATGTCAACCCGCGCCGCGCGAAGCCTCTCGGGAATTTCTGATTTCCTTCACACGTACATGCTTCGCCACCTGGGGGACGAGCCGCCTCACGCGCGCGACTCATAGATTTCTGGCCAAATCAGGCCCTTTTTCGCACCCCAACAGGCGCCAGAGTTTGCCAGCATTGCCAGCATTCTCGTCGAGATCACGCCTCGACGGACGACTCGATAGAAGGGCGCGAAGAATGTCCCTTTCGAGGGCGACACTTGTTGATCGATGCGCCGCTTCCGCGCCCGATCGATGCCACCCCTGGCGAGACGGCCCATGCATGCTCGCGCAACTGCACCTCCGCGCATAAAAAAAGCCGCAGGTGGGGCAGGAACCTACGGCCCGCGCGGCAAAGACTAGCTCCGCCGCACTTCTTATAGCTTACTCGAGTCGCGATTCGATGCAAGGCCCACGAAACAGATCGCTGGTCAATCGCTCCGGAAAATGCCTACTTACGGCTGAGTAACGACTTGATAGTGCGATCCGGGGCGGTTTCCGAGGCGGTGCGTCTCGACGGTCAACCGGCCTGGACAGGCGTCGTCTGGGCCGGGGAAGATGCTCACCGTGACGGCGCCGACAACCGCCGTGTGCAGGACCTGAGCCCCCGACGCGGCATACGTCTGGGCCACGCCCGCCACTTGCTCGTCGTAGCCTCCACTAATGACCACATGCTCGGGCGACGACCACGCGATCATGCCCGGGGGGTCGCTTCTCGGGCTGCCATGATGGGGAGCCAACAGGACGTCGGTGTCATACGGCGCCTCGGCCAGGACCGCCTCGAGACCAGGGGTTTCGAGATCGCCGGTGAGCAAAATGCGGCGGCCGGCGTACTCGATCGCCAATACGATGCTGTTCGCGTTGTCGCTGCCGAGGATGCCGTCGACGGGTGGGTGCCACACCTCGAGCACCGCGCCGCTGCGGTTCTGCAGGCGATCGCCGGCGCGGACCTCGCGCAGCGCGATCCCGTGCGCCTCGAGCGCCCCCCACAGCGTTTTCACCGCCAGCGATCCTTCGGCGATCATGGGACGCGCCGCGAACACGGACCCACAAGAGAACCGCTCGACGAGTCCGGGCACCCCGTTGAAATGATCGACGTCGGCATGCGACACCACGAGACCGTCGAGGTGCCCGATGCCACGTTCCCACAACACGCCCGACACATCGCGCGTCGCGCCAGCGGGAGAACCGAGACGGCCGGCGTCGTAGAGTAACGTCTCGCCGCTCGGCAGCTCGATCACGACGGCCGTGCCATGACCGACGGCGACAAAGCTGCAGCGCAGGGCGCGCTCACCCGTTCGTTCGACCGCGGCCGCACCAAAGCCGATTCCCAGCCAGGCTATCGTCAGCGCGAGACACCAGCGCCCCGGTGGACGGCGCTCGCCGAGCATCGCCCAGGCAGCGAAGCCTCCATACGCGCCGATCATCCACCACTCGTAGGGTCCCGCCGCATAGAAGTGACCTCCCGGTACTGCCTCGCCCCAGCGCACCAGTCGATCGGTGATGGCCAGACCCACGTTGCAGATCGCGCCCAGCGCCGCGGCCAGGGGCGTGGCGATCCAACCCAACGCGAGCAACGCAAAGCCGGAAATCAACGCCACGCCCACGGGCAACATCAGCAACGGGTGCAGCACGATGCCGATGGGCGACACGACGTGAAAGCGCGTCAGGATCAGCGGCAGCATCACGAGCCAGATCACGGTCGAGACCGTCAGCGTGCGCACGGTCCACAAGCATGACGCACGCAGCATGCGCTGAGGCCAGGGACGCGTCTCGACAATCAATCGAGCGAGCGGGTCCAACCGCGGCCAACGGACGACTCGCGGCGTGATCCAGGCCAATACGCACACGGCGAGAAAGGAAAGCTGCGCCCCGGCGCGAAACAGATCGACCGGATTGATGGCCAGCACCAGGAGCGCTCCGGCCGCCAGCGAATTGAGCGCGAGCGGCTGTCGCGCCAAACCCATCCCCAGGCAGACGACGAGCACCAAGACCGTGGCGCGGACGACCGGCGGCTCGCCCCCGGTGAGCAAGGCATAAAGCACCGTCACGAGCGCGATGGCGATCAACCCCAGGCGCTGCGGAACGAGCGCCCAGCGCAACGCCAGAAAGAGCACCCAGGCCAGCAGCGCCACGTGCATGCCCGAGATCGCCAGCACGTCGAGCGTGCCGGTGTGAAGGAAGGTCTCCAACTGCTCGCGGCTTAACTGCTGACGCGTGCCGAGCAACAGGGCGGACTCGAGGCCAGCTCGTTCCGCGCCCACGTGCTGCCACACGAGGGAGCTCGCCTGACGGCGCCAGGCGTCGAGCCAGGCCGCGGGAGTAGTCCGCGTGCCCGGCGCGATACGTGTCACGGCATCGGGATGATCGGTGCGGATCAACGCCATCTGGCGATCGCCGCGCGCGAACGAGGCGAAATCGAACTGGCCGGGGTTCAACACCGGCGCTGGGCCGGCCAGTTGCCCGAAGATGCGCAGCCGGTCGCCCGAGCGTACGCCAAGCAGATGCCCCTCGACGATGAGCGTCGCTCGTCCCGCTCCGCGCCGCCACACGTCGCGATCGCGCAACTCGGTGACGATCACATCGAGCCGAGTGCTCTCCCCCGAGGGGAGCGCCCGGAGAGGATCGAACGGGGGAGCCGGCACGCGCGTGGGAGTGCTGGCGGCAATCGCTTCGAGACAGACCGGCTGCGCCACTTCGGTCGTGAAGCGCGAGATTTCATCGACGTCGAAAAGTCGCCAGCAGGCGTGATGCCAGGCGCCACTGAGTGCCGCGGCCGACAGCAGTAAGACGCACGCCGCCCGTTGATCTTGGCCTGCGCGCCGAGAATGCCACCAGCTGGCGCCCAAGAGAGTTCCCAGCGCGAGCCAGAACCCGAAAGAGAATGTGCCCCAGCGATCGAACACGATTCCAGACGCCACGGCCGCCGCCAGCAGCACCAGAGGCTGGTATCCGCTCGCCGGCTCGAGCGCACGTCGCGCAGCACGCTCGCGCGCCGAGGGGGCGCGGGGCTGCTCGGCTACCGGTGCTGGAACGTCGCGTCGCATGCGAAAGAAGCCCGAGGAAGACCTACCCACCGGGTGCGCCATTCGGCTCGAGCCAGCGGCTTCGAGCGCACTGCTGGCGCCCCCTTCTCCACGTGCCACGGCAACACTTTACGACAGATCGGCAGGCGGCAAAACCATTTCGCGGGCACGAACTGGCGTGAAACTACCGGTGGGGGGCGATCCGTCGGCCAAGCGGGGCGTATACAAAGCAGACGATCCGCGCGCCGGGCTGCCAGCAGGGGGTCCGCCTTGGCGGGTCTGTGGCAGGTCGGGTATGCTGCCCGCCACGAGCGAGGCCCTCGGGCCGCGGCTCTGGGTGGCTGGTACGGCCCCTCAGCATCGAGAACGACAGGAGACATCGGCGATGAAACGCCTTGGCATAGTTGGCTTTTCCTTGATCTTGTCGGGTCTCGCGGCGCTCGTGCTGGCGCCGCCGGCCGGAGCACAAGATCGCCCCGCCCGGCTGGCTGCCAAGCGCGTGGCCCCCGCGAAAGGAGACGGCGGCGTGAAGCTCATTCCGCGGAATATCTTGTTCGGCAATCCCCAGAAGGCCGCCGCCCGCATCTCGCCCGACGGCAAGCAATTGAGCTACCTCGCCCCCGTCAACGGCGTGCTCAACGTGTGGGTCGCCCCGGTCGATAACATCGCCGCGGCCAAGCCGGTCACCAACGACACGAAGCGCGGCATTCGTAGTTACTTCTGGGCCTACAACAATCGTCACATCCTGTACGTGCAGGATGTCGGCGGCGACGAAGATTGGCACGTCTATGCCGTCGATCTCAAGACCGGCAAGACGACCGATCTCACGCCGCTCGAGAAGGTGGCCGCGCAGATCGAAGGCGTCAGCCACAAATTTCCCAACGAGATCTTGATCGGCTTGAACGATCGCGATCCCCAGTTCCACGATATCTATCGCGTGAACCTCGAGACGGGGGAGCGCAAGTTAATCCAGAAGAACGAGTCGTTCCTCGGCTTTCTGACCGACGATGACTACCGCGTGCGCTTCGCCATGCGATTCACCCCCGACGGCGGCAACGAGATCCTGCAGCCCGACGGCGCCGGCGGCTGGACCGAGTTCCAGATGATTCCGATGGCCGACACGCTGACCACCAGCCCGGCGGGCTTCGACAAGACGGGAGACATCCTGTACCTGATCGACAGCCGGGGTCGCAACACGGCGGCGCTCAAGTCGCTCAATCTGAAGACGAATGAAGAAAAGCTGATCGCCGAGAACAAGCTGGCCGACATCGGCGGCGCGATGGCGCACCCGACCGAGAAGAACATCGAGGCGGTGTCGTTCAACTACACGCGCGAGGAATGGCAGATTCTCGATCCGAAGGTGCAGAAAGACTTCGACTACCTGCGCACGGTGGCCGACGGCGACATCACGGTCAGCAGCCGTACGCTCGACGACAAGCTGTGGACCGTGGCCTACATCATGGACGACGGTCCGGTGCGCTATTACCTCTACGATCGCACGAAGGGGAAGGCGACCTTCCTGTTCAACAACCGCGACGACATCGCCGGGCTGCCGCTGGCGAAGATGCACCCCGTGGTGATCGAGGCCCGCGACGGTCTGAAGCTGGTGAGCTATCTCACGCTGCCACCGCAGAGCGACACCGATGGCGACGGCCGTCCCGACAAGCCGTTGCCGCTGGTGCTGCTCGTTCACGGCGGACCCTGGGCCCGCGACGACTGGGGCTTCGACCCGCAGCACCAACTGCTGGCCAACCGCGGCTACGCCGTGTTGTCGGTGAATTACCGCGGTTCGACCGGCTTCGGCAAAGAGTTCGTCAACGCCGGCAATCGCGAGTGGGCCGGCAAGATGCACGACGACCTGCTCGACGCCGTGGCCTGGGCCGAAAAGGAAAAGATCGCCGACCGCAACAAGGTGGCGATCATGGGGGGGAGCTACGGCGGTTACGCCACGCTGGTCGGTTTGGCCTTCACGCCCGACGAGTTCGCCTGCGGAGTCGATATCGTCGGTCCGTCGAGCATCGTGACGCTGCTCAACACGATTCCGCCCTATTGGGCTCCGGCGATTCAACAGTTCAAGGATCGCGTGGGGGACCACACGACCGAAGAGGGGCGCAAGTTCCTCGACGAACGTTCGCCGCTGGCCAAGGTCTCGGCGATCAAGAAGCCGCTGCTCATCGGTCAGGGGGCGAACGATCCCCGCGTGAAACAGAGCGAATCGGACCAGATCGTCGCCGCGATGGAAGAGAAGAAGATCCCGGTGACCTACGTGCTGTATCCGGACGAAGGGCACGGCTTCGCGCGGCCGGAGAACCGCCTCTCCTTCTTCGCCGTGACCGAGGCCTTTTTGGCGGAGAATCTCGGCGGCCGCTACGAACCGGTCGGCAAGGATTTTGAGAATTCGACGATTGAGGTGCCCCACGGCGCAGCCGATGTGCCGGGTTTGAGCGAGGCCCTGAAGGCAAACGCCACGACGGCCAAGTAGCGCCGCGGCTTACGTCGCTTTGAGGACGACCAGTTGATCGATGGCGGCGGAGACGGCCTTGAGGAAGATGCGTCCGGTTGCCCCTTTGGCAATCAAATGCGCTGCAGCAAATTGCTCGTCCAAGGGGGAATGTAAATGTCCGTGCGCGTCCTCCCACGGGTATTCGCAATTGTCCGGACATGCACCATCCCGCTTGACCGCCGGCGCGAGAAGTTCGATCTCGTGCGCCAAATGTCGAATATGGGGCATCAACGAGCGGATTTGGCTCTTCTTTCGGCCAAACGTAATGAGCTGTGTTTGAATGATAGGCGGCAGATTCTTCCGCGTGTAAGCGTGCGAGGTCTGAAGAACTTTGGGGTCCGAGCGACTACCGCACAGTGATGCCTTCGTAAGCTTCTCACAAGCCATCTGCAAGAACAGCAGCCGATGGCATTCCGGAGTAGACAGCTCCGTCGCAATACTCAGTCCGACGAACGTATCGAAGTCCGCGCGTGCTTGGCGCGCGTAACATCGCGACCACTCCGTCGCAGAGCTCATGGGA